>CAYGTG010000026.1:0-5430 GCA_964352485.1 uncultured Nannocystaceae bacterium
GCTGCCCTCGGCATAGTCGGCGGAAAACTTGTGAGAGGCGGCGTCCTCGAGGGCGACCTCGAGGCGCGCGAGTTCGGCCTGTTTGGCGGGATCGTCGGGGGGCCGCACCGTGGCGAGGAGACCCGAAACGTCGGCGCACGGCTCGAGCTCCGGCAGCTGGAATGCGGTGGCGACGGCACCCCGTACGACATCGTCGTTCGCGTTTGCGAACGCATCGACAACACTTGTCAGACGAAGGAGCCGAGCGTCGAGGCACCTGTTGCGAAGCGCATCGACTTCAGCCGTTCCCGGCCCGGCCGAACGACACGCTTGCCCCGCCTCCCGACTCCACGCGGCGACGTAGTCCGTGACGCGAGCCGAGGCTCGGACCCACGCCTCGGCTCCGTAGCGAACGTCGCTTCCCCTCGAACGCCTCGGCACCAGTTTGCTGCGCTTCGGCAGACCAGACCGTGGCGGCGGCAAGCGTTCGTGACTCGCACGCGTCGTCTGGGTGCTGGGTGCTCCACCACCATGTTCCCGCAATGAGAGCGCCGAAGGCGGTCAGCCCGATGGGCATGGCACGACTGCGCAGGGGCGGGGGCACCTCCAAGGCTTGAAGCAATGCTCCAATGCTTTGGTGCCGGAGATTGGGTTCGAGTTCGAGCCCGCGCGCGATCGCGGCAAAGATCGACGCCGGGACGGGGCTCGACTCCGGTGGCGGACGCACGCCGTCGTGGTGCATGGCCAGCACGAAGGCGGCAACCGTGGTTCCTTCGAAGGGGCGCGAGCCATAGAGCGCCTCGTACAACGTGACGCAGTAGCTCCACTGATCCGTGCGCGCATCCACCTCCCGGCCCTCGAGCTGCTCCGGTGGCATGTACGCTGGCGTACCCAGCATGGCCCCCTGGCTCGTCACCTGGACCGCAAGCGCCTTCTCGCCAGGTCCGGCGTCGGCGGTGGGATCGTTCGCCCCGGTCGTCCCATCCAGAGGCCCAGGCACGCTGTCGAGGCTCGTGCTGCGAGCCAGACCGAAGTCCAGCACCCGCACCCGGCCATCGTCACCCACCATGACGTTGTCGGGCTTGAAGTCGCGGTGCACGAGGCCGGCTTCGTGAGCCGCCTCCAAGCCGAGCGCCGCCCGTCGCATGGTGTCCAGCACGTCGGTCCAGCCACGCGCCTCGCCGTCGAGCCACTCGCGCAAGGTCACGCCCTGGACGAACTCCATCGCGACGAACACCCGTCCATCGTCCGTGCCCGCGTCGTAGACGGGCACCACATTCGGATGGCTAAGCCGCGCCATCGCTTGGGCTTCGCGCAGGAGCCGAAGGCGCGACTCTTCGCCCAGCAGGTCCGACGCGAGCACCTTGATCGCGACCCGGCGATCGAGCTCCGGATCGTAGGCGGAGAACACCACCCCCATGCCGCCGGCCCCGACGCGCTCCAGGATCAAGTATCGACCGATCTTGGTGCCGGGTCCGAGTCCAGATTCGGATGGCGCCGACGCCGGACGAGTGACGCCGGCAACGGTTTCGGGCTGGGGGGCGTCCGTCAAGAGTTGCGTCTATCATCGAACACAGTCCCCCAGCGCGTCTACACCTCGCGGCCGGCGCTGAAGGCCGGCGGGCCTGCTGGCACCGGTCAAACACTCATTCTTCGATGAGTGTCTCTGCCATGGCGACGATCTCCTCGGCCTGGCCTTCGGGGAGCGGGCGGCTTGGGGATTCGGTCGCGGCGAAGAATGGAAGCAGGGGGTCCTCGGCTGCGACCTTGGACAAGTCGAAGTTTGGGGTGGAGTCCGCGGCGCCGGCACCGACAACACCAAAGAACACTTCCCCTCGCATGCCGAGACCAAGCTGCAGAGGCTCACCGTCCTCGCCAAGGTCGGCGGTCACCATCTGAACGGTGGCCCAGCCGAGCTCGGCAAGATCGCCGCGAACGTCCACGTATTTATTGAGCTTGGGCACGTACATCAAGAACGCGATCCCGTGCTCGGACTCGTGACAGTGCACGCGGAACTGCATGCCGTCGTTTGCGGAGAACATCTGGCTCCGCCAGTCGGTCATGATCTCGGAGGCCACCCGGGAGCGCTCTTTGCAGCCTTCAGTGTTCCCCGAGTGGATGGTGGAGACGTCTTTGGCCTTCGCGCTTGCGGCGTCAAACACCTCTTCGCCGGGCTTTTTGGGGCGAGACTCGCATGCGATGACGAAGGTCATCGAAAGGAGCATGGGAGCGATCTTCAGAGCAAGGACACGCACATGGGTCAGTTGCCGCCGCTGCCAGAATCTGTGGCGGCCGCCTTGGCGAGAACTGCGCGACTTCCGCCCCCCTCGGTCCGCCCGAGGACGCGATGGCGGTGTCGGGGACCTTTAGGGCCCTGGCCGAAACAATCTCGCCAACAGGTGCCGAGCTGCGCCGCGAGGGCAAGGCGCGAGAAGGGCGCGTAGCGGGCTACGCAACCGACGAGCAGCGCAGCACTCGTGGTGCAGTGCGGTGCATGGTGGCAAGATTGTTTCGAACAGGGCCCTTAGCCCGGAAAAACTGACGAAGATGGCCGGACCCGGAGAAGCGTAGGGCATATGAGCTTTGTGAAACCCTTCTGCAGCTTCGCACTCGCCCTCACCCTCGCGGCCTGTACTGCGGAGAACACCTCGGTGAGCGGTACCGCAAGCGCCAGTGGCGGTGATTCGGCGACAGGCGGCGAGAACGAGACCTCTTCGGGGACCTCCGGTTCAACCGCGTCTTCGGGGACCTCCGGTTCAACCGCGTCGGCCGAAGACTCCGACGACACCGTTCCGACCGGGAGCAGCACGAGCGGAGACACCGAGACTGGAGGCGAGAGCTCCTGCGGCTGTTCTGCCTCGATCGAGGACGATCCAAGCATCGCGTGCTCGGAGGTTCCCCAGGCGTGCGAGCCGCTGGACTTGTTCTGCGACGCAGACATCTCGATCGTGTCCAACGTCCAAGAGTGCATGGCCGTGGTCCAACTCCTGGATTCGGACCTTCAATCTCTCGACTGTCTGCTGAGCTTCATCCAAGATCCCTCAGAGGGCGTCGTGTCCCTCCGCGTGACCGCATTGAGCGGATTCACGGCGTCGACACGTACGTTTCACGTCGATGCAGCAGCCGTGCATACAGCGATCAACTTCGATGCGAAGGACGTCGAAGGATTCTACTTTGTGGTGGTCGGGGGCGATCCGGCGTCCGCCGCAGGTACCTGCCTGGAACTGCAGGATCCCAATGAGCGGCTCCAATGCGCGTTCGATGCTTTTGCGGTCGGCGAACCGATCGAATGCGGGTTGTGATGCCGCCGCGACGACACGAGTAAGGGCCCTAAGGCCGGCGGCAAGGCTGGAGTCGTGCCGCCCAAGCCCGGCCGCTGACGTCCCCGAACGCAGCCGAACGGAAAATGCGGAGACCATTGGGGGCAATGGACTCCGCATCTGATTCCGCGAGTAGGTTGCCCTACGTCGGGCGGAGGCTCAGGACTTGGGAAGGATGACCGTGTCGATGACGTGAATGACGCCGTTCGAGGACTCGATGTCCGTCTTCGTGACCTTGGCGCCGCCGACCGTCACGCCGTCCGTCGCAACGACGGGGAGCTTGTCGCCCGACATCATCTCGGCTTCGGTGAGCTTCGCGGCATCGGCTGCCATCACCTTTCCGCTGACGACGTGCATCAGCAGCACCTTCTTGAGGTCGTCGGGCTTGGCAAGCAGCGCGTCGAGGTCTGCCTTGGGAATCTTGGCAAAGGCGGCATCGGTCGGTGCGAACACGGTGAAGGGACCGTCGCCTTTGAGGGTCTCGATGAGGCCCGCTTTCTCGAGCGCAGTCGCGAGGGTTTTGAAGTCCCCAGCCGCAACCGCGGTGTCGACGATGTCCTTCGGAGCGTCGACATCAGCAGGCTTCGCGTCAGCCGCGCCGCCGCCTTCGGTGTCTGTGGCGGGCTTCGCCGCATCTTTCTTGTCAGCGCCGTCCTTCTTGGCGTCGTCCTTCTTGGCGGCGTCGGCCTTGGCGTCTTTCTTCGGCTCTTCCTTGCTGTCGCAGGCGCCGAGGAGTCCGAGAGAAGCAACGAGCGGGAGGATGTTTTTGCGGAGTCGCATGAACGACGCGAACATAGGCCACGAACCGCGGACCGCAACAAAACCCTTTGTCATGTTTCAGGCACGGGTCTCAGGCCCAGCACCTGTGAAACGTCGAGGGTTACGGTTCAGCCAGCGCCTTGTCGTCCACCTCACGAGCGTCCGCGACCCGTTGAGACACTGCGGCGACCCAACGACTAGACTGCAGGACGAAGCCTGGAGCGAGCATGGGAGCAGAACCGCACGAAGGCATCCCGCGAAGTCGGCCATCGTCAGCCGCTCTCGCTGGCCAGGCCTCGCAGCAGCAAACCGCTCGCTCCCCGCGTTCGGCTGCTCGGCGGTTTGGGCTCTTCGCGATGGGATGTCTGCTCGTCGCGACGATGCTCGCAGCGGCAATCGTGGAGCGGATCTCGGGAGTCTTGCGCGAACCCGATCTCCTGGTCGCCACGCTGACGAGCCCAAAGGTCATCAGCTTCGCCTACGACGACCTCTTGCCCGCGGCCCTGGCCGACCAACTCGGCGATGCGGCGCTCGAGCTGGAGAACGGCGAGGAAATCCGGTTGCCCGAAGATGCGCCACGGGTCGGACGCGACTTCGTCGAGACGATCTGGCCGCGGGAGACTGCGCGCGCGCAGATCGACGCCGCCGTGCGGACCTGGGGACCCCAGCTCGCAGGCGGCCGAATCGACGACGCGGTCGCGCTCGGACCCACCCGGGCCGGCTGGTCAGAGTTGTCGAGCGCCGCAACAACCGCCGTCGACGAGCTCGATCTCTACGACTCGGTGATCAAGCGGATGGTCGCGCCCACGGTTCGCGCCCAAACGAACGAGGCGCTCGGTCCCGTATTCGGAGTCTCGCTTTCAGCACCCGACAGCCGCACCGCGGCGCGCCGCCTCCTACCCTCAGCGTGGACCTCCAGGCAGATCGCATCGCTGGCAGATGCAGCGGCACCCTATCTCTCGGGCGCTGCGACCGAGTTCGAGGCGGCGATTCCTGTGCGCAGCCGGGTCCCGATCGCGCTGCAGATCCTGCACGAAGAGCTCACCGAAGAACGAACGCTGCGACAGCTCGTTCGCGAGCAGATTCTCAGCCCTCTGATCGACGCGCGCATCCGTCAGGCGGGCAACCTGCCGCTGGGGATCGAGCTGTCCTCCGTAGAGGTCGAGACCGCGCTGCTGACCAGCATTCCACCCGGATGGTTCGCCGGCGAAACGTCGCTGCTGACCCAAGTCCTTGCGGACTACCTCGTCGGCGACCGCGACGACATCACCCTGCAGCTCCCGCTCGGCGAGCGAAATGCGGCATTCGCCCGTCGGCTCGCCGACCTCGTGCACGCCAAGATCGGGCTGCGGATCGTCGGGCTACCCCCGTG
>CAYGTG010000026.1:5440-18838 GCA_964352485.1 uncultured Nannocystaceae bacterium
CCCCGTGCGAACGTCGGCAGCTGTTCGCCGCCGGCCGCTCGTTGCGCGCCGCCAAGCTACCGCGCTGCGCCCCCGGTAGCGCCTCGTCGCTGACGAGCTTCGTGACGCCGCTCATCGAGGCTGAGCGCGAGCGCGTCGTGCATGCGATGCCAACCGAGCTCTTGCTCGAGCACGAGGACGTGGTGCAGCACCTGGGAGACGAGTCCATGGCCTCGCTCAACAGGTTGCGCCGGCGCGTTCACGAGGGACTCGTGTGGACGGACCGCGACCTGGTTCGTCTCGTCGAGGAACACGACGCTGGTGCTGCGCTCGCGTTCGTTCGCCGCGGAACCGTGACACCCGACGAGCTCGAGGCCTTCGTTCCTCGAGACGACCCGCGGCTGCAGCAGGCGATGAGCGTGGGCAGGGTCGCCGTCCAGCGGCCGTGGTTGCTCGATCTCCTTATCCTTGCCTTCGCCGGGGTGATCGCCTGGCTTGCGCAGGGCAGTCTCCGGGGGCGTCTGCAGGTCTCCGCATATGCCCTTTCCGCGTCCGCGCTCGTCGTCGTCGTCACGCTCGTGGGCTTGAACTGGCCCGCGACGTCGCAGCTCGTCGAGCTCTTGGCGTTCGACCCTCAGTCTTGGCCGCGGCTGTCGGAGGCGTTGGCGCTTGGACCCGTGCCCGGGGAGGTGTCGGACTTGGCTCGCGAGCTGCGCTACACAGCTGCCCTGGACGTGGCGCCTTGGGTGCTCTTGGGCCCGATCGTTCACGTCGTTCGCCGTGTCGAGCGATGGCGCTCCACGGCGTCGCAGCGCCGCGACCGCGCGTAAGGGCCCTAAGGCTGGGGGTTCACTTCTCCAGGTGAACCGTTCGGGTGGGGAACGCGAACGAGGTGCCGGCGTCATGCACCGCCCGCATGAACCCGAGGAGCACTTCGTGTCGGTATTGCCTCAGTTCCAGCCAGTCGGTCGTCTGGAACCAGGCCATCACCTCGATGTCGAGCGACGAGCTGGCCAGCTCGGACAACCGGACGATCTGCGCCTCTTCCCAGATCTTGGGGTGATTGTTCAGCACCTCCTGGCAGCCTTCGATGACGGCAAGCAGCTGCTCGGGCGTGGTGCTGTAGACCACGCTCACGGTGCTCTGCATCCTCATGCGGTCACGCGCGGCAAACGACTCGCTCTTCATCTCGGCCAGCTTGCCGTTGGGCACCGTGACCAAGGTTCGGTCCAGCGTGCGAAACCGAGTCGAACGCAAGCCGATCGACTCGACCGTTCCTTCCATGTCGTCGACGCGAACGTAGTCGCCCTCTCGGAACGGTTGATCGGCTCCGATGGCGAACGCGCCGAACAGGTTCTCCAGGGTCTTCTGCGCCGCGAGGGCCAGCACCAAGCCGCCGATCCCTAGCCCCGCCAACATGCTGCTCACCGGGTAGCCAAGCTCCGCCAGGATCGCCACGAACCCGATCGCGACGATCGCAACCTTCGAGATCCGCCGCGCAAGGGGCACCAGTGCCGCCCCTGCGGGATGCGCGGTCGCCCATGGCGAACGCAGCCCGAGGGTGCTTGCGATGTCGAGCGCACCGGCAAGGAGCCAAAACGCGACGACCAAAAAGGCCGTGTGCAGACCTGCGAGGACAAAGAGCTCCACCCGCAGGTCGACGCCGAGCGTTGGCAGCGTTGCGTACACAATGCCCAGCGCGCACAGCACCGTAGAGGGAGCGGTGGCCCCGGCGAACATCGCAATGTCGAATGACCGCACAGCCCGGATCACGAGTCCGCGAACCACTCGCGTGAACACCCAGCCGGCGATCAACGCCAGCACAAGGAGCAGCGGCAGCACGATCCACTGCCAGCGCGCGATGCCCATCGGTCCTCGTACGAGCAGCAGTGGCGGCATCGAGCGGAGCAGCCACGAGTTCTCGAGCTGGCCATACCAAAGGTCGATCCGGGCCACGGTCGTCCTGGAGAACATCCACCGCGGTACCGGGCGGAAGCGTCGCACGAGCTCCAGCGGATCGCTCGTCCCGTCGTGAAGCTCGATGGTGCCGATCGTCTCGAGGTTGGGCGCGAGTCCGTCGTCCCGAAAGCCGCGAGCCACGGGCGAGAGGTCGGCGTACTCCAGCGGCAGGCGCCGCGCCATGACGGTATCAAGCCGACGCGCGAGTTCGGGTGCGTCATCCTTCCGATCCGGCGGGACATCGAGGTACTTCGAAGCCGCTTCGTACTCGCCGCTGCGACACAGCTCCACGAACGCGCGGACGGACGCCAGCGGTGACCCGAGGTCAACCTCGGGTTCCTCGCTCGATGCAGAATCGTCGGCAGAAGATTCGGCAGCCGCCATCGCCGGTACCGCGGCCGAAGCCGGAATTGCGCCAGCGATGCACAAGACCAACAGCGACAACATCGCGAGCAGGACGCTCCTGTACGTTCGACCCATGGGGCGACGGTTTGCACGGCCAGGCATTGCGTGCAACCGCCCCAACTTCGCACCCGAACACCGTCCGCTCAGTTCACCGTCGCGCGCCCCATACGGCCCCGCATCGGCTGTCCTCATGAATGAGCCTGCTCACCCGGGTCTTGCCATGCGCGTTGACGCGGACGCCGCCTGCTCCGGTGATCGCTTCCCACACGAACACAGTGCACGGCCCGCCTGCCCTTCGCGAGGCTGTTCGCCAGCCAGCCTGGGCGTTTCGGAACGGTGTTTGCAGTAGTCAGACACCATGGGATCAAATCCTCTCATCTCCGAATTCATGACACCCGAGCCGTGCGGGATCGATGAAGACCTCTCCCTCGCGGATGCCGTCGACCGCATGCAGGCAAACAACATCCGGCACCTGCTCGTTCTGCGGAACGGCGAGTTGCTTGGTGTGATCGACTCAGCAGACCTTGCCCTAACCAACGCGACAAAGACGCAGATTCCGAAGAAAATCCTGGTCAGCGAAGCGGCTCGTGGCGTGTTCCGCTGCCGGCCCGATGCCGCGCTCACCGACGTCGTTCGCACCATGGAGAGCCAGCACTTCGGGTGCGCGGCGGTGATCGACCACGATGGCGACGTCGTCGGAATCTTCACAGTCACGGACGCATTCCGGGCGCTTCGGACCGTGCTTGCCGGCCATGACACCACGCCGCAAGTCGAGCCGAGTCATCATCCCGATCTCCCGACGGAACGCCAAGCCGTTTTGCCAAACGTCAGGGTCAAGCGGCTCCTAAGACACGCGAACGTCTCACCGGCCGCCAGCGACGGCATGCTGTTGGGCAATACCGTGTAGGGCATGCGACGTTGCCCCGGGTAGTCATATCGTCCCGTCCTCCCTACGATAATCATGCGCAGGTGGCATGCCACCCCTCAATCGTCGTGCAGTCGAGAAAGCGACCCGCCCCCGTGCGCCGCTGCCCGCCGCGAGCGCAGACGCTCATGCAGGCGAGCACAGGCGAGCGCAGCCGCTCACGGCGCCACCAAGCAGCCTGTTGAAAAACCCGGCGAGGTGGATCGCGAAGGATTTTTCGCGCCTGGGTAGGAGCCGAGCCGCAGCTGTACCGGGTGCTCCGGCCCCGGAGATTTGACGTTCAGGTCGCGAGCAGGCCTCCGTCGGCGACAAACGACGCGCCAGTGCAATACGCACTCGAGTCGCTGGCCAGGAACAGTGCCAGGTTCGCGATCTCCTCGTTCGTCCCATACCGGCCCAGCGGAGTGATCGAGGTGAACCCTTCCTTCACGGAGTCCGGCTCATCTGGGGCCGCTTGGAGCTCGATCGAACGCATCATGCGATTCTCGATCGGGCCCGGATGGATGCAGTTGACCCGAATCCCCTCGGCACCCAGCTCGACCGCTGCGGTTTTGACCAATCCCACCACGGCGTGTTTGCTCGCGACATACGGCCCCAACCCAGAAAACCCCGCGAGGCCGGCGACCGAGGACGTCGCGATGATCGATCCGCCAGGGCGAGGGAGGTGTGGGGCGACGGTCTTGATCGCGAGAAAGACCCCGCGGACGTTGATCCTCATGACGCGGTCGAAGTCAGCGACCTGGGTGTCTATGAGCGGAGAGACGCGACCCTCCACGCCCGCGTTGGCGAAAAGGATATGGATCCCTCCAAAGCGCGCCTGAGCTTCGTCGACGTAGGCCTGGGTCTGCTCTGCATCCGAGACGTCGGCAACAAAGGTGGCCACCTTGTCACTCTCGGTTGCCTTGGCCGCCGCGGTGAGTCCTTCGGCATCGAGGTCCACCATCAATACGTTGGCGCCGCGACGCGCAAAGATCGTCGCGGTCGCAGCTCCGATTCCGCCTGCGGCCCCGGTCACGATGGCAATCTTTCCTTGTAGGTTGAACATGCAAAGGGAGTGGTCTCATGCCGGCGACACGTGTCCGCAAACGATGCGTGGATGCGGGCGAGCCCGCAGGCGCTTCGAGAACCGAGCGTCTCTCGAACACGACGCGCACATCCTGCGGACTCGAGCGCCTTCGAGACCGCATACGCCCTCCAATGACGACCCGACAACAGGTCGGCAGCGGCCTCGCCGCGATGTCACACGTGCCGACGCTCGTCGTTCCCCCCACGGCGAAGTCGGTCGACGAGACCGGCGCGTCATGAGCATCCCCTGACGCGTGTGGGAGGGTGCTTTGCCCCGCCACGCAAGGATTGCGCGACGCACCGCCCTGCGCGTGGCGACTCTCCGAAGATGAGTACCACCAAGCACGCCAGCATCCGGGACCACGTCCGCCAGCTCGCCGACGAGGTTCGTCTCAAACTTCACCTCGCGAGCATGGACGCGAAGAAGGGTTGGGAAACCATCGAGCCGCGGCTGCGTAGCTACGAGCAACGCGCGGCGGCAGCCGGCGACAAGATCGCAGACGATGTCACAAAGGCCGGAGAGGAACTCACCGTCGAGATGCGCAAGCTTCTCGACAAGCTGCACGACTGAGCGATGCGGCGCGACCAACAGGCTCGGCCGCCCGGGCCTAGTCGCGAGTTCACTGCGCCGTCGTGGTTGGCGAGGGGCTGACACACCCGTCCGAGCAAGCGCCCGCAGTTGCGACTCTTGGGACTCAGCCCGAAGTGACCGCGCAAGCAGCCACGGCGTCTCGCTCACGCCGCAGCCACTGCCCGTCGTCGCAGCCGCGGCGCACCTCGCCGAGCAGATCCTCGATCGGCTCGGTCGAACTCCGTTCGCGCCATCGGATCCCGAGGTCATCAGCGGCTCGTCAGCCCTCCACACGACAAGCAGGGGGTCCCGGCGGACGGCGCTAACGAATCGCCTCGATGACCCGCTCCAACGCAGACCGGACTTCTGCGGCAACGCTTCGCATGGCCTCTCCCCCGAAGACACCGATCGCCTCGACCGGATCGACCGCTGAGACCACGGTGCCGCCGTCGTCGCGCTCGTAGACGACGACGTTACACGGCAACAACACCCCGACATTTGGCTCTTGCTGTAACGCCCGGTGGGCGAGCGTCGGATTACACGCACCCAAGATCGTGTAGCGACGAAAGTCGGCATTGATCTTCTCCTTGAGCGTCTGCCGGATGTCGATCTCGGTGAGGATGCCGAACCCCTCGGCCTTGAGGGCACCCGGCATTTGGGCCAGGACAGCGTCGTAGGTGGTCGTGAGTTCGCGTTCAATGGTTGGCATGCTCATGGTGGTTGCTCCGCGTCAGCGTACGTCGGCGTGGGGGACTCGATGCCGCGGGCGAAGACGACTCCTCCTGGACGAAGGACCGGATACGCTTGCGGCTCGAGTCGTGATGGCTACTTTTTGGTCTTTCGAGCCCGCCTGGAAATCGCCTTGGAGGCCGCCTCGGCTCGATCGCGCGGCCGCGTAATGCCGCGGAGCGTCTCCGCGATCTCGACTGCGCTTACGTCCACCTTCTGAGGTCCAAGCCTCTGAGCGAGATCCTGCAGGCTCACGAAGCCGACAGGCCTTCCACCTTCGTCCACGACCGGAAGGCGCCGGATCTGCTGTGCCGCGGCGTCGTTGAGTGTCTGCGCCACTCCGCACGTGTGGGGTTGGCCTTTCATGATCTCTTTGATGTGCATTGTTCGTATCCTCGTTTGTGGGTTTCGCTGGCAGAGCCTGACGAGCCACAGCATGGTCGCGGGGTCCGGCCCTGTGCGCGCACGATGTGCGTAACGTCGATGCAGCCCCATGGCACCGGACTTGCCCGCTCGTATGTCGCGAGCAAACCGCGGCACGCCGGGGCGCTCATGCAACCGGATTCGACGGTTGTGCGCTCGGGAGTTCTTTTTGTGGCTCGGCCTCCGGAATACCGTCCGAGAAGACGAGATGTTCGAGCGTGCGCCCGAGCACCACGGTATCGGACACGCCCGAAACGTCGGCGATCGGCAGCGTGATGGTCTGACTGCGCAGCAACAGCTGTTTGAGGTTGAGGTCATGGTGGACTTTGCGGTTCAGCTTTACGTGCAAGCTGACAACCATCCAGGTGGCTGCGTCGACCCCAACGTCGAGAACGCGACCGATCTCGCGGCCGTGCTGGCCGATTACGGACTTGCCAATGATGCCGTCGCGGATGCTGGTGTCGTGCTCGTGCTCGCCCATTGCTGCAGAGTGCTCGCGATATCTTCGGCGCGTGCCGCAAAAGTCCACGGTTCAGCCAGGCAGTACGCGCATCGCTTGCGCCGGTGGCCGACGTCGGCGCGCCGCAAACATCCGGCCGACGGGGTCAGATCTCGGCCGCGCACGAGACCTCGTACTCCAGCGTCTCCCAGCTGGGCTCGTGGCGGACGACAAACGCCTCCGCCCCGAACCCCGATTCCAGGCACGCCTGTTGGGCCCCCTGGGTTTGCCAGACGACACATGCATCCGCGCCCACCGGGATCTCGAACGTGTCGCACGTTCCCTCGGAGCACTGCGCGTCGCACTCGGGCAGTCGACGCGTCTGCCCCTCACGCGCCTCGGTGAGCGTGCAAGACCCCGACAACTCGGGATCCTCTCCGAGCAACTCCACGTCCAGGCAGAACGGTCCGATCTGTCCCCGCGAGTCGCCGGGCAAGCACGCGAGGGCGGCCGACCAGTTTTCGACACACACGGACACCACGTTGGCGATCCACGGCGCAAAGGCTTCGGCGGCTTCGACGGTTCGGACCGAGGGCGCCGCAACGCGCCCCGCCCGAACGCACCCGGCTCCGATTCCAAACGCGCGCTCGAACGCCGCGTCGTTCCCAGGCTCAAAGGTCTGCGGACGGTCGGGATAGCTCGACGGCACGCCTGCGACCGCGCTGACAAACACCCGTTGTTCGTCCGTACCGTTGAAGCGGCGCTTGTCGGCATCGAGCGCTTGCAGCCGCTCGACGAAGCTGCCCACTTCGACAAGCTCCGAGCTGCTCGCGACTTCGCACGAGAGCCCATCGTCTCCCTGCACGCAGTCGGCACCCTCCCGCCAGCACGCAGCAGAGACCGAACCTTCCCCACGCAAGCTCGCCGGCGACGACCGAGAGCAGTCATCCTCATCCCCGACCAAGATGATGGCCAGCCCGGCATCCGCGCGCACAAACCCAAAGTCCGGATCCCGAGGGTCTTCGGTGCGGTCCAAAAAGCGCAGCACCGCTCCCAACGGAGACTCCGCCGTGCAACCGCCAACGCCCACCTGGCCCAAGCAGGTGAGCGAAGCGACGGGGTCCGCCGTGTTCTGCCCGGTCGCGCCCCGCTCGAGCCACCCTCGGGGTCTCGCCTCATCCTGCTTGGCAACGAAGCTCGGCGCAATCTCCACGCGCTCGAGGGCGCACGACTCGGTGCAGACCTCTCGAAGATCGACCGCTGGCGATTCCTGGTTCGCGCTTGTCACGAAGGACGGCAGTCGTTCTCGGCAGCTGGTCCGCACCAGCGACCCATCGCGGCCCGCCGCGCAGTCGGGGCCGGAAAGATGCGTCGAGATCACCCCGATTCGGTAGTCGAGCCGCTCGCCCTCGTAGACCGTCGCAATCGCCCGGAGGTTGTCCGCGAGGTTCTCCGCGTGGTCATGCATCGAGGGAGAATCGTCCACGACCAGCAACACATCGACCTTCGCCGGCCCCTCCACAACAAGCGTCCCGGCAACCCATTGTGTCGAGCGTGTCAGCGAGATGCTGTTCGGTTCATGATCGTTGCAGGCCATCGAGACGCACAAACAGGCCAAGAATCGCCGCATGAGACCAGCTCAATGCGAAGTTGGTGCCAACGAGAACTCGCCGACTTCCGGCGCCCGCGTCCGCAGACCTGCCACCGCGGTTGGCGACCGCGTCCAGCCCGTTGGCGAGCTGGCCGCGACAGCCGGCGCGCCGGTTGAGCTCACAGGACGGCTTAGGATGTCGATCTTGGCCGGGAGCACCGACGAGTGCGACGGCCCCACGGCGCGGTGTGAGGCGGAGCCCGCATGCAACCTGGCGGCGTTTGCCGACGGAGCCCTCCGACCCGATGACCCTGCGGCGATCAAGGTCGACATCTGCGAGACCCTCGACGACGCCGGTTCTACGGTCGCATCGACCGTCGCCCAGCTGACCGAACTCCTGCCTGAGATCTGCCCGTGAGGGTCTCTGAGGGCCACAAAAAAACCCCCGGTGTATCGGGGGCGATACACCGGGGGGCGACACAACCCGAGGCGGGGAAGTGCGGATGTGGGGGTGCCTCGGGCTGATTCCGTCTCCTACTCCTGCTCCTACTCGAGGGTCGCGAGACCCGAAACTTGCGACTCGGCGGCGATGTTCCCGAGCGACTGGAAGACGCCTGGGCCGTCGTCACCCGCCGGCCCGGCCAGCGGCTTGATGAAGAACGGCATCGGGCTGTCGTCGGGGCTGGGCTCGACCGAAAGGACGACCGTGGTTCCCGTCACCTTCATCGCGGGTTCGATGAAGTCTTGGCCCGGGAACGGAGGCGCTCCGTCGGGTCCGGCACCGGGGCCCGCACCGTCGCGATCGGCCATGGACGGGTCGACGAACGTGCCGGTCGAGATGGGTCCGTCGTCTCCGACGACCCAGCCTTCGTACTGCCACCCGGCGGGCAGCTGCGGAAGCTTGAGGCCGGCACCGGGGCCGGCGGCGGGCTCGAGGAACCAGATCCCCTGGTCGTAGTCTTCGGCGATGCCCGCGGTGGTGGGCGTTTCGATGATGAAGCCACCCTCGGAGTCCAGGAAGTCGGTACCGAGTGCGGCGCCGTGCTCCATGGTCAGCTGCGCCGCGCCACCCTCGAAGGGACCGGCCACGATGTGCGTGTCGGACGGAGCGGGGTCATCACCGAACTTGGGCTCGATGGTGAGGACGAACATGGCGCTTGCTTCGGCGAGTCCGCGGTCGATGTTGAAGACATGGCTGTCCTCGTCGCCGGTGACGACGAAGCGGCCAGACGTCACGGGGCCGTCCTCGGTGATGAGCCAGCCCTCGTAGAGGAAGTCGTCGCCAAGCACGGGAAGGTCTGCAAACGAGAGCTCGAGCTTGGCGTCATTGCTGCTGCCCTCGGTCACGCCGCACCACACGTCGATGTTGGTCTTGGCGCACAGGAAGCTGTTGCTGGTCAGCTCCGAGACGTCGGCGGGCGAGAGGCCCTGAGCCCGCGCCATCGCCCCGAAGACTTCGCTGCTGGCTGAGTCGAAACGCTCGCCGTGAATCGTCGCAAGGAACCCGCCAACGTCCATCGTCGCGGTGCGCGAGTAGAGGTTGCACGATGCGGCTTCGCCGTTGCTGACGCAGATGCTGTAGACCCCGTAGCGGTACTCGAGGCCTCCGCGGGTCAGGGACGTGAAGGCACCCGAGCGGTCAAAGACATCGTAGAGCTCGGCCGCTGCGTCGCCGCGAATCTGAAGGATGTCGTAGGCGCCAGCCTCTGCGATGGCCACTTCGGAGCCGTCGGCTTTGCCCGCGGGGGCGCCGAGCGCATCGGGGGTCACACCTTCGAACGAGTCGCCGGAGTCGCAAGCGAGGGGGGACAGAGCAAGGAGAACGATGGTGCTGAGTTTCTTGGACATGGTCTGGATCTCTCTGGGGTCGGAGGCCGCGCCCGCACGCGGCTTCGTGGTGAATCCCGCTCGACGTCGGCGGTATGCGTCGAACCCTCGAAACCAACCAGGTCAACGATTCGCACTGGCTGTGCACACTTCGGCAACAATGCCCATCACGTGACGAATCCGGCGGCCCACACCCACATCGGCGCCTCCGCGAGACCCCGAGAAAATTCATGGCGGGCGTTCAAGTCCACCCAAAATCGCCCCGACGCCCTCGGCGCTCCGACACGGGGTCTGTTCGGGGACCGTCGCAACTGCACCGCAGCCTACGAATTCTTCGCGGGGCTCCAAGCTGTTACGCTGTGCTCGGATGCCGCGTGACCACACTCGCCTGCTGCAGGCCGTCGTGCTCGCGGGCGTGCTGGGTGCGTGCTCCTCCTCAGACAGCCTCTTTGAGTGCCAGCAGGACGAGGGGTGCGTGGTCAGTGGGGTCGCCGGGATCTGCGAGACCAACGGCTACTGCTCGTTCCCCGACGAAGGCTGTGACTCGGGTCGCAGGTTCGGCAAGAAGGCGCCCGAGGAGCTCGCCAGCGTCTGCGTGCCCCCGAGCACGGACACCGATGCCCCAGGCTCGAGCTCAGGCGTTCTGACAGGCTCCTCGAGCAGCGGCGACGGCACCACCGGCGCCGGCGACACCGAGGTCGCGGACACCACAGGCACCGCCAGCTCGAGCAGCACCTCCACCGGCTCCATGCCGGCCCTCGAGGGCAACTACGTGTTCGTCTCCTCACAGACCCTGCCCGTCAGCGAGTCGCTGGTCGAGGATGCCGACAATCTCTGCAACGAGCTGGCCCAGGGAGCGGGACTCCCAGGCACGTTCGTTGCCTGGCTGTCGACCGGGGACATTGATGCCCGCGACCGGCTGCGGCTCGACAACGTCACAGCTCAGGGTTGGATTCGGCCCGACGGTCGTCCGTTCGCGAACACCGTTGGGGAGCTGGTGCTCGGCACCATCTACTATCCTCCCGTCCTCGATGAGACCGGCGCCCATGTCGGGGCTGTCTCCGTGATGACAGGCACCCGTGGTGATGGCATCCGATCGGATCGTTGCGCGGGCTGGACCGACGCGACCGCCAAGGACCGCTACCTGGTCGGACAAGCGGACAGCGGGTTCGACCGCTGGACCGAGATCGGGCTCGCAGCCTGCGACGTCCCCAATCGCGTGTACTGCTTCGGCGTCGACCAGATCGAGCAGGTGAGCTTCACCCCGGTCGAGGGCCGGCTCGCGTTCATCTCGGAGTCCCCCCTCGCCGCCAACATCGGCGTTGCAGGGTTCGACGCCGCATGTGCTGCGACAGCCCTCAATGCCGGCCTGGACGGATCCTTCAAGGCGCTGATCGCCACCACCGCAGCTCCCGCGCTGGCACGGTTCGACCTCGACGGCCTGCCCTGGGTCAACGCGCTGGGCGTTCCGCTCACCCTCGAGGACGCTCCGCTTGCCAACGTCATCCGGCTGGACGCGCATCTGGGGTTCTTGGCCGGCGGCGCGGCGATCGATACGGCGATCTGGTCCGGCGCCGAGGCCATTGGGCTGACGGCAACCACGCGATCCTGCTTGGATTGGACCAGCCTCGACCCCGCCGAGCGCGGCGAGTACTCGCGAAGTCCTGAGACCGTCAACTGGTTCGGCGTCGGCTTGGAGGCCTGCGACGTCACCCGCCGCGTGGCCTGCTTCGAAGAGTAAGACGGCCCCTACAGCGTCGCGATCCGAGCCGCGAGCTGCTCACCGAACTTCTGATTGCTGATCACGTTGGTGTGGTAGTCGCAGCCCCAGCCGTCGTTGGCATCGATGACGAAGCGTTCGGTTGTGCTGTTGGCATCACCGAACTGATCCACGGCGTCGGTCACCCAGCTCTCGCTCTCGCTGCCCCAGTGCGCCCAAGAGATGCCGACGATCGTCGCCGCGGGATAGCGCGTGCGGACGTCTTGGAGGAGCGTCACGTAGGCACCCACGAAGTTTCCGTAGGAGATCGGGGCAGAAAAGTCATTGGTGCCAAGGTTCACCACCACGACATCGGCCGGCTGAGCGGAGGCGTCCCACTGCGGCTCGGCCTGGGTCGTGAACAGCCGCGGCCAGAGCACGGGCATAGGCTCGTCGAGGTTGCCGCCGTAGTTCTGATACACGCCCTTGCCCGAGTACGCGATCAGGTGGGCTGAAGCTTCGAGCTCTCGGGCGGCCACCATCGCGTAGGACGCGTAGGCGCTCTGCGTTGGGGCGGAGAAGTTCTCGTCTCCGTTCGAACATTCCACGCCATAGCCGGCGGTGAGCGAGTCCCCGATGAACTCGAGGTGAAGATCGTAGGGCCAGGCCGTCTCCACAAACGTGGTGTCCGCGCCGAGCTCGAAGCCCGTGTATTCGACGATTCCGAAGTACCCCTCGTTGCGCCGCACCACCTCGATGTCGTGCTCGCCTGCGGGGAGCCCGGACGCAACGACGTACGACTGTGCTCCGCTCTGCGTCACGAACACCTCGGTCGGGGTGCCGTCGACAACCGCTTGAAAGTGGATGCCCGAGGGTCCGTCGAGACCAATCGAAACCGAGGTGCCATCGATTCGGGTTCGAGCCGTGGAGCCCGACCATGACGCGCGCGGGCCGGCCGACTCCGAGAGCTCGAAGCGGCCCATGTAGTGCTCTTCAAACGTGGCCTCGGGCGGCCCGCCGGTCGACGCCTCGGCGCCACCGGTCTCCGAGCCTGCGCCGCTCGACTCGCCTGAGCTTGCGCTCGTCGTCGCGGTGCTTGCGTCGGTGCTCCCGCCCCCGGGGATCGTCTGTCCCGCGTGGGAGTCGTCGGCTTGGGTCGTGCCGGTTGTTGCCGCTGGGCTGGAATCGGACCCCTCCCAACCCTTGGGGCCGTCACCGTCCGCAGCGCAGCCGGTTGCGACCGCACACGCACCCAACATCAACGGCAACGTCCAACCCACGCCGTAAGGGTACCGGAGTCTTCCGCGGGAGCGCCGCCGTCGTCCATCTGTCCCCTTCTCACGCGAATTTCCTCGCCTGCGTAGTAAAACGCACGGGTGACTCGGGAACCTATGCGCCCCCCAACTCCACAACGCTCTGCAATGCGGTGGGGAAACACATCACGGATCGCGCTCTTGGGGCTGGTGGCGACAGCGTTGGCCTGCAGCTCGGACTCTTCGAGCGATGCGTTCGAGTCTGCTGCGGGCGGCGGCTCCAGCTCCGAGGGAGCCGAGGGGGGTCCATCGGGCACAGCGCCTTCGAGCGGGAACCCGTCCGCAGGAGCGACGAGCTCGCCGGAGGGATCCAGCGGGGACGCGGCCGACGAAACCGGTGATGGGATCAAGCTCGACGTCGGTGCGCCCGCGGGCGGGTTCGGCAGCTGCGAGTGCGAACTGACCTATCTGTGGGTCGCCGACTACGTCGAGGGCACGGTCTCGAAGATCAACACCCGCACCCTGGTCGAAGA
>CAYGTG010000027.1:0-17084 GCA_964352485.1 uncultured Nannocystaceae bacterium
CACCTACTCCGTCCACCGGGAGGTGCTCGAGCCATCCCCCATCGTCCCCGATCCCGAGTCCCCCCGCTCACGAGGCGTCGTCTCGACGATCGGCCTGTACACGACCGCCCCCCTCGACCTCGGGCCGGCACACCTCGTGCTCGGGGCTCGGGGCACCGCGTTCACCGTCAAGGACGATGCAGCGTTCTCGTTCGACCCCCGGCTGAACACCAGCTTCGATGTGGGAGAGCGGTGGGTGCTGCACGCGAGCGTCGGCAAGTATTCCCAGCTCCGCAACGACGACAACGACATCACCGTCGACATCGCAAACTCGATTCAACCCGCGCTGTGGTACCCGCCGGTGCTCTCCCGTTTTGACGAGACCGTCTCCTTCGACCCCGGCGCGCAGCCGCTGAGCGTACGCCAGGCTCTGCATGCCAGCGCGGGCGCCGACTGGCAGATCACCGACGGCATCACGGCCGAGGCGACCGTCTTTGGTCGCGAACAGGACAACGCCACCCCGCTGTTCACCGACGACAACGGCTATGTCCCCTACGCGACCCGCGAACACACGGTGGGCCTGCAGACCATGGTGCGCAAGCACCTCGGCGGCAAGCTCTACGGCTGGGTCACGTACACCCTGATGTGGTCGCAGCTTCGCTTCACCGAGCAGATCCCAGGCCTCGAACTGCCCAGTCGGCCAACCGACTTCGACCAACGTCACAACTTCGGGCTCGTGGCGAGCTACGTGCTTCCCAAGGGCTGGAGACTCGGCGGTCGCTTCCGGGTGAGTTCGGGCTATCCCTACGCCCCGGTCATCGGTTCGGTCAACAGCCTACAAACCCGCTACCCCCTGCTGGGGCCTCGCAACAGCGCTCGTCTCGGGGTTTTTCACCAGCTCGACCTGCGGGTCGACAAGCGCTGGGTCCTCGATCGCGCCAGCGTGACCGGGTACGTCGACGTTCAGAACGTCTACAACCGAGCCAATCCCGACTCGATCTTCTATCGCTACGACTTTCGAGAGGCGGCGAGCTTCGTCGGTTTGCCGATCTTCCCCGCAATCGGCGTCCGCGTGGACTACTGAAGCCTCGTTACTTCTATACTCCGGGCCATGAGCAGCGAGGACGTGCTGGTGGTCCGCCCGGCCCAACCGCCCGACCACGACACGGTGGCCGGGCTGGTCGCGCACGGTTTCGCCGCGAACCCGGACAACCTGTCGGCGACGCTCGCCCTCGCAGGCCACGAAAACTGCCGCGTCGTGTGCGACGGCCCCGACGTCGTGGGCACGGCGTTGCTGCTTCCGATGGGCCAGTACTTTGGCAACCGCCGGGTCTCGATGACCGGGGTCGCCGGGGTCGCGGTCGCCCCGCACTACCAGCGCCAGGGCTGCGCGAGCACGCTGATGAGGCACATCGTCGAGGAGCTCAGTGCGCAAGGCGTGGCACTGTCGACCCTGTACGGCTCCGCACTACCGCTGTACCGCAAAGCTGGCTATGAGTGCGCCGGCGCCCGCTTCGTCGCCCACGTCGATCCCAAGCGGCTGGGGGTGACGGAGCGAGGCGGAGTACTGCTGCCGATGGATGCCGCCGGAGAGACCCGCGTGCGCGCGCTCTACGGCGCACACGCGCCGGCTTTCCCCGGTTTTCTCGACCGCTCAGAGTACATCTGGACCCGCCTGTTCCACCCCTGGGCTGGGCGCACGCCCACGTGCGTTCTCGTCAGCCGTGACGATGGCCAGGTGGAGGGCTACCTCTCGTACTCCAAAGAACGCGGCGCGGGATTTCAGCACCGCATCGTGGTCCACGACATGTTCGCGACCTCGGCCTGGGGCTATCGCCGGCTCTGGTCCTTTCTCACCGACCTGTGCACGCATGTCGTCTCCGGCGTCGAGGTCCACACCGCCCCCCATGACCCCGCCCGGCTGGTCCTGCCCGACGCCCACTTCGGCGTCACGATGACCGATGCGTGGATGCTGCGGATCATCAACGTCGAGGCGGCGTTGGTTCAGCGCGGCTATCCGCCCAAGGTCGACGCCACGCTCGATCTCGACATCTACGACGATATCGTCGACGGCAACAACGGGATGTGGCGGCTCTCGGTCCGGGGCGGCCGCGGCGGTGCGCGCCGTGGAGGCGCAGGCGATCTCCGGACCGATGTGCGGGGGCTGGCGGCGCTGTACTCCGGATTTGCGAACCCCAGCGCACTCGCGGCCGCGGGGCTCATCGAGGGCACCCCCGCCGCGCTGGCCATCGCAGGCACCGTGTTTGCTGGCTCTGGGCCGTGGATGCGGGAGATGTTCTGAGCAGGCACACGCCGAGCGGCTTGCGGTGAGCCCATCGCTCTGCGATCACAGCAGCAGCATGAGCTCGAACACCGTGAACGCCCTGGCCGAAGCCGGCCAATCGATCTGGCTCGACTACATCCGGCGCAGCATGACGCGAAGCGGCGAGCTCGCGACGCGCGTAGGAACCGAGGGTCTTCGCGGTGTCACCTCCAACCCGTCGATCTTTCGCGCCTCCATGGGCGGCGGCGACGAGTACGGCGACGCACTCGCCGCGCTCTCTGCCGACGGAGACCTCGAGACCAAGACGCTCTACGAGACGCTCGCCATCGAAGACATTCGCGAGGCATGCGATGCGATGCGTGCGGTCTATGACGCCACCGAGCACATCGACGGCTACGTCAGCTTCGAGGTCTCGCCCAGGCTCTCGCGCGACACCGAGGGAACCATCGCCGAGGCCAAGCGATTGTGGATTGCGGTCGACCGCCCCAACCTCATGATCAAGGTCCCAGGAACGGTGGAAGGGATCATCGCTATCGAGCACCTCATCAGCGAGGGCATCAACGTCAACGTCACGCTGATCTTCGCCCGCGACGCCTATGAGGACATCGCGCAGGCCTACATCCGTGGACTGCAGGCCCGACTCGAGGCCGGCAAGCCCATCGCCGATGTGGCCTCCGTGGCCAGCTTCTTTGTCAGCCGCATCGACGCCGAAGTCGACAAGCGCCTGGACGCGGTCGGAAGCGACGAAGCGCTCGCGCTGCGCGGCACCATCGCCATCGCCAACGCCAAGGTCGCCTACCGGAGCTTCGAGTCGCTGTGCCGCAGCGACGAATGGCGAGCACTCGCCAGCGCCGGCGCCCGACCGCAGCGTCTGCTGTGGGCCAGCACCGGCACCAAGAATCCCGCCTACAGCGACGTGCTCTACATCGAGGAGCTCGTCGGGCCGCAGACGGTCAACACCGTCCCGCCCAAGACACTCGCAGCGTTCTTGGACCACGGCAAAGTCGCCACCACGCTCACCGAGGATGTCGACCAGGCCCAGGCCCGACTCGATGCGCTCGAGCGCGCGGGCGTCTCGCTGACGGACGTCACCGACCTGCTCTTGGACAACGGACTCGTCGCGTTCGAAGACGCCATGGACGATCTGCTCGCGACCGTGGCCAAGGCGCAACGGGGCGTTCGAGGACCCCGCCTCAACCGCACCCACGCGACCCTCTCCCCGGCGATGGCGACCGCGGTCAGCGAGGCCGCCGAGGCGTGGACCAAAGCCGAGAAGACCGACCGCATCTGGAACAAGGACGCCTCGGTCTGGACCAGCGGCTCCGAGGCACGATGGCTCGGTTGGCTGGACATCATCGAGGCTCAACTTGCCGACCGCGGCCACCTGGACGCCTTTGCGGCCGATGTCCGGGGCGCAGGCTTCACCGACATCGTGCTGCTTGGCATGGGCGGATCGAGCCTGTGTCCGGACGTGCTGGCCAAGACGTTCGCCGGCCGCAACGAGGGCGCACCCAAGCTGAGCATCGTCGACTCGACGGTGGGCGCCCAGGTCGCTCGCATCGCCGCCGGACTCGACCTCTCGCGCACGTTGTTCATCGTCGCCTCCAAGTCTGGCTCCACCCTCGAGCCGACGGTCTTGATGGAGTTCTTCATGGGCCGCGCAACCGAGGCGCTGGGCGAGGCGGCCTCACAACACTTCGTCGCGATCACGGACCCCGGCTCCAAGCTCGAGGCGTTCGCCACGGCGAAGGGCTTTCGCAACACGCTGTACGGTCTCCCCGAGATCGGCGGGCGGTTCTCAGCATTCTCCAACTTCGGCATGGTTCCCGCTGCCGGCATGGGCATCGACACCGAGGCGTTTCTCGGAGAAGCCAAGCTCATGCTGGACGCCTGCAAGCAGGCAGACGTCGCGACGAACCCCGGCGTGAACCTGGGCCTGATGATCGGTGCCGCCGCCCGGCAAGGGCGCGACAAGCTGCCCCTTCTTATCTCCCCTGCCATCTCGAGCTTTGGCGCTTGGCTCGAGCAGCTCGTCGCTGAATCCACCGGCAAGCATGGTCAGGCCGTCATCCCGATCGACGGTGAGACGCCACGCACCCGCGGCAACGGCGAGGACCGCATCTTCGTCTACCTGCGCACGGCCGCAACCGCAGACCCGGCCCAAGACCGGATCGCGCAGACGTGGCGAGACGCAGGGGAGTCGGTCATCGTGCTCGAGCTCGACGACATCGACGCCCTTCCGCAAGAGCTGTTCCGCTGGCAGATCGCAACGGCCGTGGCCGGAGCGGTGATGGGCGTCGATCCCTTCGACCAGCCAGACGTCGAGGCCAGCAAGATCGAAAGCCAGAAGCTGACCGCCGCATACGAGGAACACGGCACCCTCCCGGAGCTCGCGGTCCGCTGGGAAGGCGATGGGATCCGAGTGCACGCCGACGAGCGCAACGCCAAAGCGTTGGGCGGCGAGAGCCTCACCGACTGGCTGCGCGCACACCTAGACCGCTTGAGCGCCGGCGACTACTTCGCCCTGCTCGCCTACGTGGACATGAACACCGCCCACGAAGCCGAGCTGTCGGCCATCCGCAACTCGGTACGCCGCGCGAAGTCGGTGGCGACGTGCCTCGGGTTCGGGCCCCGGTTCCTGCACTCCACCGGACAGGCCTACAAGGGCGGCCCCAACACCGGCGTGTTCGTCCAGATCACCTCCGACCCGGGCGCGGCGCTGCCCATCCCGGGCCGATCGGTCGACTTTGGAGTCGTCGCCGCCGCCCAGGCTGCCGGGGATTTCCAGGTGCTCATCGACCGTGAGCGCCGCGCGATTCGGGTCCATCTGGGCGCGAACGTGCTCGCAGGCCTGCAACAGCTTCGTCGGGCATTCGAGGCCGCTTTGGCCAGCTAGCAGCCCCGCGATGCCCCAGTGGGCCCCAGGTGAGATCGAGCTGAAATCGGGGTTTTGGGTCGCTGCGGCGCCCTCGGACCACCCGCGTGCGTTTTGCTCCAGTGAGTCTTGCACGAATTTGGGTCATCGGTGCTAAACATGCCAACGCGTCGAAGGGCCCCCCTGGGGACGGCCCCGGCTGCTTCCGCCCTCGGAAGCGCCGCGAAGGCCCGGCGCAGGAGATCCCGATGAAGGTACTCGCAGGAGACGTTGGTGGCACGAATACGCGGTTGGCCCTGTGCGAGGTCAACGATGGCAAGGTGCTGCGGCTCGTCCACAACATCGAGCCCAGCGCCTCGCACGGCTCGCTCAGAGAAATCATCCAGGCGTTCGCCTCCGCCCACGGCGCCGACGACGTCCGGGCCGTGTGCATCGGACTGCCCGGGCCCGTTCGCGGCCGGCGGGCTCAGCTCACCAACCTGCCGTGGGTCGTCGACGCCGATCAGCTGGAGCGCGACCTGGGGCTGCCCTCGATCACGCTGCTGAACGACCTCGAAGCCAACGCACACGGACTGAGCACGCTCGCAGACGCGGACTTCCTGGTGCTGCGCGAAGGGGTGCTCGAGCCCGGCGGCAATGCGGGACTGGTCTCGGCCGGAACGGGCCTCGGCCAGGCGGGCATGCACTTCGTCCGCGGCAAGCTCTACCCCTTCCCCACCGAGGGCGGCCACGCCGACTTCGCACCGAGCAACGAGCTCGAGTGGAATCTTCTCCAGTACCTGCAGCGGACCCACGAGCACGTCAGCTGGGAGCGCGTCGTGTCGGGACCGGGGCTGGCCACCATCTTCGAGTTCCTGCTCGAGCGGGCCGGAGCCAGCGCGCCATCGTGGTGGGAAGAAGCCCAATCGTCCAAAGAACCGGCCGAAGCGATCGCGGTGTCTGCCGACGACGGTGATGAGCACGCCAACGCGGCCGTAGACCTCTTCCTTGGTCTCTACGGCGCTGAGGCCGGCAACTTCGCGCTCAAGATCTTCGCCACCGGAGGCATCTACCTCGGCGGCGGCATCGCGCCCAAGCTGGCCAAGCGGATGGCGGGCTCAGCGTTCCTCGACCGCTTCGACGGCAAGGGACGCATGCGCGGCCTGGTCGAGCAGATTCCGATCAAGGTCGTGCTCAACGAGTCCGCCGCGCTGCAGGGTGCGGCGCTGTTCGGTGCCCGGCACGCCGAGCCCTGAGGCTGGGTTCGAGGACCCCTCCACTGTGGCGTAGACCACGCGGGAAGCCTGCGGCCCAACCCAAGCCCACGGTCGCGGGATAGAACACAGCATGTTCGTCGCATGGCTCCCGCTCGCCCTTCTGGCTGCGTCCGCGCCGGCGCACGAATCCGCCGTGCAAAAGCACCACCGCAAGGGCGTGCACTGCATGGACGTCATCGAGCGCTCCGACTGCGCCATCGAGCAGTTTGAGGCGGTCTTGGACGAAGACACGCGGGAGCGGGAGTTGGTCACCGACGCCATGGTTCGGCTGCTGAGGCTCTACCGCAAAGCCGGCAACGCTGAGGGTCTGAGCAACGTCCTGCGTCGCTACTGGGACGTCGGCACCGCGCGGCAGTCTCGGGGACACCTGCCCTACGGGATGCGGTTCTTCTCGCCGGAGCTCGATGTGATGTTCGTGGCCGACATCGCGAAGATTCGAGCAGCCCCGATTCTGAAACGAGCCGGGGCTCAGACCGCCGAGTTCATCTTCACGTGTGACGAGCAGACGCGAACCGATATCGGCATGACCGAGCGGTGGCGCCGAGCCGAGCGCATCGCCGCGACCCGAGGCGTGCCGACGCACCAGGTCTACTACGAAGCCATGGACGCTCGCCGAGCCCGACGCGAGAAGGCGCAAGCCCGACAACAGGAGCGGGACGAGTCTCGGCGCGGCAAGGCCACAGCGGCGGACAAGAGGAAGAAGGACGATGGGGAGTCCACCGCGCCCATCTTCAGCGAGATGCAGTGCGAGCTCGCGAAGCGCTTGGGACAAGACAGCCTCATCGGGTGGAAGCGGATGTCAGGGGCCGCCAGCCATCAGAACTACCGGAGGTCCATGCTGCTGGCCGAGATCCCCGGGGTTCGGCCCCTGATCGACAAGGCGGTCGCGGACGGAGGCCTGCGCACCGTCGAGGATGACCACTGGGTGCTCACCGACACCGAGTTTGCAGGGCAAGCCGTGCACGTGGTGCGGGTCGATCTCGATCAGCTTCTGGTCGCTCGTGAGGACATGCTCGCTCCGGTTCTTGCCGCTGCCCGCAAGCAAAAGCGCCGCATGAACAAGGAGCTAGAGCGCCTGGCCCGGCAGGTCCCCCGGGACAGTGCGATGCTCTTCGTGATGACCCAGGCCGCGGTCGTCGGCACAGGCTTCGGGGGGATGCGCGAGGGTGCCGCGACCATGCTGCAGGCGCTCCTGCCCAAGCCGAAGGGCCTGCAGGTCTCGGTCAGCACCGCAGAAGTTGCGGGCGTCTTCACCCGCGTTCCCACGAACAACGCCGTGAAGGGGCGCATGCTGGTCAATCTCGTGCAGACGGTTCTCGAGGGCCAGGCCCAGGAAGATCCCGAGGCCGCACAGTGGCTCGAGAACCTCGATATCGCCGAAGCCAGCGACCGCAGGGCCCTGCTCGCCGCTTACCTGGTCGACAGTGAGCAGATGGCGAAGATGCTCTGGGACGGCTGAAAAAAGGGGGATCACGGAACCCCGGTGAGGCGCTATGCTCTCGCCGCTCGCTGCCATGTCGTTGGATATTCGAACCCTCGCCGACCTCCTCCACGCCCGCGCTGAAGCGAGCCCCAACGACATCGCGATCCGGACCAAGGAAGGGTCCAGCTGGGTCACGCGATCCTGGAGCGAGCTCCGAGACCGCGCCGATGCCATTGCCGCCGGCATCCTCACGGCGATCGACCTGGAGGACAACGACGTCATCGGCCTGCTCGGACAGACCAGTGAAGACTGGCTGGCATGCGACTTCGCCGGGCTCAGCGTCGGCCTGCAGACCGTCCCGATCTACGCGTCGCTGCACACCGAAGAGGTTGGCTACGCCCACGTCGACACCGGCATCAAGCTCGTCATTGTCGACAACAAGGGGCAGCTCGAGAAGATCCGCGACATGCGGAAGGGCTTCACGTTCTTCGAAAAAGAGTACGCCGCCGACACGCTCTCGCTGCAGCACGTGGTCGTCATCGACCCGACCGGCATCGACGCCGCCGACGACTGGGAATCACTGGCCGACCTCGAAGCGCGCGGCAAGAAGGAGCTCGACGCCCAGCGCGACGAGATGACCCGGCGCCGCAAAGCAGCCGACCCGGACCAAACCGCCACGTACACGTACACCTCGGGCACCACCGGTCCTCCCAAGGCGGTCATCCAGACCCACGACAACCACCTCGCGATGGCGCGTTCCATTTCGGAAGCCGGCGTCCTCACCGACGGAATTCGGGAGGGGGGATTGTTCTTGTTCCTCCCGCTGGCCCACTCGTTCGGTCGATTGATCCAGTTCGCCGCGCCGTACCGCAACCTCCACCTCATCATCAGCTCCGTCCCCACGCTGGGTGAGGACCTCGGCGCGACCCGCCCGGGCTTCTTCCCTGGGGCCCCCCGAGTGTTCGAGAAGATGAAGGCGAAGATCGAGACCGCGGTCGCCGGCGCGCCTCCGGTCCGCCAAAAGCTGTTCGCCTGGGCGATCAACACCGGCAAAGAGACTGTGCCCTTCCGATGCAAGGGGGAGCCGGTCCCGTTCTTCGTCGGCTTGCGCAACGCCGTCGCAGACAAGCTCGTGTTGTCCAAACTGCGCGCGCGTTTGGGTTTTGATCGCGCCTTCGCCCTGCTCTCGGGCTCGGCGCCGCTCGACCCCGATGTGCACACGTTCTTCCTCGCGATGGGCCTCAACCTGCTCGAGGCCTACGGACTCACCGAGACCTGCCCCGGCCTCACCGCCAACCGGCCCGGCAAGATCAAGATCGGCACCGTTGGGCCTCCGCTGCCTGGGGTCGAGATCAAGATCGCCGAGGACGGCGAGATTCTGGCCAAGGGTCCCAACATCACCCAGGGCTACCTCAACCGGCCCGAAGCCACCGAAGCCTCCTTCAAAGACGGCTGGTTCTGCACCGGTGACCTCGGCGCGCAGGACTCCGATGGGTTCGTGAAGATCACCGGACGCAAGAAGGAGCTCATCAAGACCTCTGGGGGCAAGTACGTCGCGCCTGCCAAGATCGAGGGCCAGCTCAAGGGCCTGCCCATCATTCAGGAGGCGGTCGTCGTGGGCGACCGTCGCAACTTCTGCGTGTGCCTGATCGCGATCGATCTCGAGGAGCTTGGCGAGTGGGCCCAGCAAAAGGGCATCGAGGCCAAGACCGATCACCCTGAGGTCAAAGTCGCCATCGAGGCCCACGTCGCCAAGGTCAACGGCGGCTTGGCCAGCTTCGAGAGCATCAAGTACTGGCGCATCACGCCCGAGCCGCTCACCGTCGATAACGGCCTGCTCACCGCATCTCTCAAGGTGAAGCGGGGCGTCGTCGAGGATCGCTACTCGAGCATGATCGACGACATGTACGCGACCAAGAAGAAGTAGCCACTACAGCTCCACCGATTCGGCATCCTTCGCGAGCTGCCCGAGTCAGTGCTCGAGCAGCTCGCGATCGTCCGCCCACGCCAACCCGACGACCGCGATTGCGCCCTCGCGCTGGACCGGCAACGCGACGGCAGCTTGGGCCTGGACCGCTTTCGCACCGGGCCGAACGGCTCCGGTGCTGTCGTTCTGCAGGTTGCCTGTCGAGACCGGCTGGCCACGCTCGAGCGCGAGGCCTGCCATGCCCTTGCCCCGAGGCACCCGGGCCGTGACCTCCTGGACCTTCGGCGGGATGCCGACCGCCGCCCGCAGCGCCAACGTGTCGGCGTCGCCAGGCACGGTGACGTGCACCGTGCCGGCAACCGCGTTGTGACGCTGGAGAAAGGCCTTCAACCACGCTTCCGTCGCGCTCATCGTTGCGAAGATATCAGCCCGGACGCCGCGCAACCGCCGGTGCGCTATCCTCCGCCCGATGGCGACGGCACCCAGCCCGAGTGCGGTCCATATGCAGCGGTTTTCGGTGCCGTTCGAGTACCCGGTCGTGTTCACACGCGACCTGCTCGACCCGGGCAACAACACTCTGGCGTGGGCGCTATCGCGGCTCGAGCCGGACGGTGAGCACAGGGCGATGGTCGTGGTGGACCAAGGCCTGGCCGCGCATTGGCCGTCTGTGGATGTGGAGATCTCCGCATACTTTGCCCAGCGGGACCGCCTCCAGCTCGCCGGTCCGGTCCGGCGCGTTCCCGGGGGCGAAGCCGCCAAGGCCGACAGCCGAACCGTAGACGCCGTGCTCGGGTGGATCGCAGAGGCCAGGCTCGACCGACATGCGTTCGTCGTCGCGCTGGGTGGGGGGGCGATGCTCGACGCCGTCGGCTACGCAGCCGCCCTTGCCCATCGTGGCGTCCGCCTCATCCGCGTGCCCACGACCGTCCTGGCCCAAAACGACGCGGGCGTTGGGGTGAAGAACGGCATCAACGCGTTCGGTGGCAAGAACTTCCTGGGCACGTTCGAGCCCCCGGCCGCCGTCCTCAACGACATCTCATGGATCCGCACGCTGCCCGCCCGCGACCGCATCGCCGGAATCGCCGAGGCGGTGAAGGTCGGCCTGATCAGGGATGCGTCGTTCTTTGCGTGGATCGAGGAGAACGCCGAGGCGCTCCATGCCGGCGAGGTCACGACGACCGCAGCGATGATCCGGCGCTGCGCGGAGCTCCACCTGCAGCACATCGCGACGGGCGGCGATCCTTTCGAGCGGGGGAGCGCCCGCCCCCTCGACTACGGACATTGGGCCGCGCACAAGCTCGAAGTCCTCTCCGAACACGAGCTGCGTCACGGGGAGGCGGTGGCCATCGGCATGATGCTCGACACCCACTACGCAGGACTCACAGGGCGGCTCGCCGACCACGATGTCCGGCGCATCGAAGCCGTCCTCGCCGCGCTGGGACTGCCGCGTTGGCACGATGCGCTCGCGCTGCGCGAGGATGGCCGGCGTCTCGTCCTCGCTGGCCTCGAAGAGTTTCGCGAACACCTCGGGGGTCAGCTCACCATCACGCTCCTGGACGCGATCGGCGACGGCGTCGAAGTCCACACAATCGATGACCCGCGCATGGACCAAGCAATCGAGCGTCTGCGGGACCCCCAAAACGCCCCATGAAGCTCGAATCCAGCACTGGCGATTCCGCGCACCTGACATACTGCTCCAACATTCACCCTGGGGAGTCGTGGTCAGAAGTCGCCGCCGCGCTCGCGGTGCATATCCCGCAGATTCGCAAAGAGCTGGGCTTCGACGGCGCGTTTGGACTGGGTTTGCGTTTGTCCGCCGTTGCGGCCCGAGCCCTCCGAGATCCCCGGGCCCTCGATTCCTTTCGCGCCTGGATGGATGCGAATGACGCCTATGTGTTCACATTCAATGGATTCCCCTATGGGCCATTTCATGGAACCCCCGTCAAAGAGGAGGTCTATCGACCCGATTGGTCCACGCCGCAGCGCGTCCAGTACACGCTCGATCTGATCGATACGCTGGCCGAACTCGTACCCAGCGATACCTCAGGTTCGATCAGTACAGTTCCTGGTTCGTTTCGCTTCGACCCGGCTGCCAACAACCCAGCTTCGCTGTTGCCCGGACTCGTCACCGCCGCGCTTCGCTGCCGGCATTGGCGTGAAACCACCGGCGTCGACCTTTGCATCGGGCTTGAGCCCGAGCCGATGTGCATGCTCGAGACCACCGAAGAAGCGATTCGGTTCCTCGAGGATACGGTGTTCTCCGCCGCGGGACGCTCACGCTTCGCCGCCCAATGCGGCTGCACGACGCGGCAGGCCGAGGAAGCCCTGCGCCGCCATCTAGGGGTCTGCTTCGACACCTGCCACGCGGCGGTCGAGTTCGAGGATCCTGCAGCAGGAGCCCGTCAGCTCCAGGCTGCCGAGATCCGCATCGCAAAGGTCCAGGTCACCGCGGGCCTCGAACTCCATGAACCGACGGTGGCCGGGATCGAGCAACTGGAGGCGTTCGCCGAAGATACCTACCTGCACCAAGTCGTCGTCAAGACCGATGACGGCCTCGTCCGGATCCTCGACCTCCCCGAAGCCCTTGAGCGCTGGCGAGAGGGCTCGATTCGCCCCGGCCCGTGGAGGGTGCACCTTCACGTACCCGTGTTCTCTCGCCTGCAGGCTCCCCTGAGTGCGACGACAAACTTCATCGCATCCGCACTCCCTGAGTTACGCAATGCTTGCGGCCATTTCGAAGTCGAGACCTATACGTGGTCCGTGCTTCCGCCGACCTTGCGCGAGCTCTCCCCCTCCGCGTCCATTGCCAGAGAGCTGCAATGGACGCGCTCACTTTGGCACTCCTGATGAACCTGAACACCGCACTCCGGCTTGGTCGAACGTCCAACCTCCCCACGGTCTGGACCAACGTTTTGGCCGCCGCCGTACTCTCCGGAGGCGTGCTCACGCCCTCTGCCCTGGTGCTCGCGGTCCTCGCCGCATCGGCATTGTACGTCGGAGGCATGTTTCTCAACGACGCCTTTGATGCCGAGATCGACGCCCAGGAGCGGCCTGAAAGGCCGATTCCCGCGGGCGACGTGTCTCGAGCCACGGTCTGGCGCTGGGGATACGGACTTCTCGTCCTGGGCGCACTCCTGGCATTCGCGGCAAGCCCAGCCGCGGGCCTTGCCGCGCTCGTGACCAGTGGGGCCATCGTTGCCTACAACGCCTGGCACAAGCAAAACGCATTGAGCCCGGTCGTCATGGGCCTATGCCGCTTTGGTGTCTATGCGATTGGGGCGTTCGCCGTCACTTCAGCACCCCACGCCTCGGTGTGGCTGGGTGCAGTGCTGCTGATGGGGTACGTCCTGGGCCTCACCTACGCCGCAAAGTTCGAGAGCAGCGGCGGGATGGGGCGCTGGGCCCCACTGCTCGGGCTCGCAGCGCCCGCGGTCGCCCTCTTGCTGATGTGGTCTGGGGCCCCATGGTTGCGCTCGTTCCTCGGGGGCTACGCGGTGTGGGTACAAAGAGCGATCTCCCTGATTCGGAGTGGAAAACCCGAGAAGATCAAAAAAGCGATCGGCGCACTGATTGCCGGCATCGCGTTGCTCGATGGGATGCTGGTCGCCAACTGCGGTGCGACGGGCTTGGCACTCGTTTGCGTTGCCGCCTTCGGGGCAACCCTGGCAGCACAATCCCGGATCGCCGGCACCTGAGTCTCGAATTGCGAATGAGCCAGCGAGCCGCTACATAAGCGTATGGCTCAATCCCCTCTCGAAGAGTTCGTTGGTTCCATGACGATCTCCGAACTCGCCGACCGAAGCGGAAGGTCGGTCAGTCAGATTATCGCTTGGGCGCTCCCGGGAAAATCGGGAGGAAGCAAACCGGCAGCTCCTCCAGCTGCTGCCAAGAAACCGGCCGCCAAGGCTTCAGGTGGCGCAAGCACGGGTGGTGGCAAGAACGTCAACACCCGCACACCAGAAGGCCGTGCCGCCTACGACATCGCGGTCTTCGATGCAGTGTCGGCGTCGAACAAGCCCATCGGGTCCTCGAAGCTGCGCAAGGCCGTCGGCGGAACTCCCCTTCAGCTGCGCACGTCGCTCAACCGTCTCATCGAGGACGGCAAGGTGACCTACCAGGGCAAAGCCCGCGCGACGAAGTACTCGCTGCGCTAGCAGCCTCGCTCGTCCCGCTTCGTGCGGGGAGCGGATCTATCGAGGGCCAGTCGTTCACTCCGAGCGGCTGGCCCTCCACATTTCTGCCAGGCAGGTCGTCACCCCTCCAAGCGCAGCTGCGGCGGGCAGGTTGAACCGGCGAATCATCTCGCCGGCAATCATCTGCGCAGAACGACTCCCGTCGATCAAGCTCGCCACCGCAGCGAACATGGGATGCGGCGGTCGGTAGTCTTCGAGCCCGTCCCACCGCGGGACCGTGATGGATGCGTCCTCCAGCCAGGCCGGCGCTTCGACCTCGAGGGCTTCCTTGGAATCGGGGGTGTCCTCCTTGCGGGCAAGAAACGTCGCGATGCCCTCGGTTCTCCCTTGGGAGCCATCGGGACTCTCCATGTACAAGAGGCGGTCCCAGCGGTGCCGGACCAGCGAGAAGCCAGCTGCCTCGGTGAGTTCGTGGACCTCGTCCTCTCGATACCGATGGGCCGGCTGGGTGTGCGTCGGCTGATACAGAAGGGGTCCATGATTGAGCCAGGCGCCGTCCTTGCGAAGCACTCGGTGGATGGTCGGGATGAGCGTGGCGAGGTCCTTGGGTACCTGGTCGATAAACCACGGCGTGAGCACGAGATCGAAGGAGGCGTCGGGCACCGGCGGCTCGAGACCGTTGGCGAACAGCAGGTGAAAACCTTCGGCTCCAGCGTTCGAGTTCCGTAGGGTTCGCTCGACGGCGACCCGCTGGCTGTCCCGTGGGCATCGCGGGAACTCGGTCAGCGTGAGCGTCTCGCCGGCGATCATCCGCCGCGCGACGAAGAAAGGGACCGGATTGATGTCGAGGGCGAGCGTGGTCTCGATGCCCGCGGCGCGGTGGAGATCAACCGGAAGCCGACACGCGCCGGCTCCAAGGACGAGCATGCGCCGGGGCCGTCGATCCCCCAGCACGTCGAGGAGGATCTCGAGCGCCGCCTCGGGCTCCCCCGTTCCCCACCCCCAATCGCGGTGGATCTGAGCGAAGTACGCGGTCGCAATTCCTTCTCCGGGAACGCGTCCATCGCGCGACAACGGCGCGTCCGAGGCCGGAACGCCCGCGGACTCGTACAGCCCGTCGACCTCCTCGAGGTGTCGCTCGAGGCGATCGTACAAGCGCTGGAGTCGCTGACGGGTTGTGTTCGGAAGCGCCTGACCCGCGAGCTGCGCGAGCACCACATCCCGGGTTGCTTGGGTCTCACGGGAGAAGTGAGCCCGCTGGGCACCCCAATCCTGGACCGTTGAAGCGGCGTCCGAGGTCAGGACCGGGATCTCGTCGATCTGCCGACCCGGGCGCGTGCACTCGGCGCAACCGCGCCCTGCGTCGGCCCAGTCCAGCTTCAGGAGACATCTCGGGCAATGTACGTATGCATCTTTCACGGGCGCAGCTCCGGCGGACACCGGCTCATCGCAACACGCGCAATGCTGCAGGCGCAAGTTCGGACGGCCCTTGCGCCGTTGATCGGAGGTAGAGTTGCGGTCAACGGCGGCTTTCGGGTTTATGCGAATCCGCTGAAGGTTGCATGGCGGTCGGGCCATGCAAGGTAGGCCTGCAAAAGCCCACACGGATCCGAGGAGCGCTGCGTTGAAACTGAGAACCCGAACACTCTCCACGTCCCGCCCCCTCGCGACGCTCGGACTGCTTGCCCTCGTCGCGGCCGGCTGCAACGCAGACCCTGCCGGGGCTGGCGATACAGACACAGACAGCGGCACCGGCACCTCCGAGACGATGCCCACCGACCCGTCGGGGACGATGTCCGGCACGGACAGCGACACCGACGGCGACACCGAAGGCGACACCGACGACCCGAACCCGGAGGGATTCGTCCCGCTCCCCGGAGGCATGCGAAAGCTCACCTCCCGTGAGTACACCGCCTCCATCGAGCTCATGCTCGGGGACGCAGCAGCCGCGGCCGCGATTCCTCCAGCCGATGTCGCCCAACAGGGCTTCGATGCTGTGGGCGCGTCGATCCTCGCCCTGTCCGCCGACACCATCGAGCTCTACGAGCGCTCCGCCACGGCAGTGGCGGATGCCGTGATCGAAAACCCTGCACAACTGCAGGCACTGGTCCCCTGTGTCTCCGACACGGCCAACGCCGCCTGCTACCGGGAAGTCGCGACGACGCTCGGCCGCTTTGCCTTCCGGCGTTCCCTCGACCCCGACGAAATTGAGAGCATCGCGACCCTGGGTGCCGCTGGCCAGCAATGGGCGGACGACGGGTCGTTCATGACCGGGCTTCGCTACGAGCTGATGGCGATCCTTCAGGCGCCGTCTTTCATCTACATCCAAGAGGTTGGAGAAGCAGACGACGAATCTGGGTATCGCCACCTCACCGGACCCGAGCTGGCATCTCGCATGTCGTTCTTCCTCACCGGCCACACGCCGACGCTCGACTTGCTCGACGCGGCAGAGTCCGGTCAGCTCGACACCGCCGACCAAGTTCGGGCCCAAGCCGAACTCATGGTCGCGAACCCCGAGGCCCGGGCCGCACTCGAAGGCTTCTTCTCTGAGGCCCTTCGCCTGCGCAGCCTCGCCGACGCGCCGAAGAACGCCGAGGTGTTCCCGGAGTTCAGCCCCGAACTCGGCGAGATGATGAAGGACGAGACGCTGCTGCTTCTGTACGACGTCGTCTGGGATCGAGATGCGGACTTCCGAGAGATCTTCAACGCGCGGCACACTTACGTCAACGACACCCTTGCGGACCTCTACGGCATCCCCTCCCCGGGGACCGGCGAACTGTTTGCCCGCGTGGAGTGGCCCGACGACCAACTTCGCGCCGGGTACACCTCACAAGGCAGCTTCCTGACCTGGCAGTCCGGTCCGCTCCGCAACTCGCCGACCAAGCGGGGCCTCTACATCCAAGAGCGAATTCTCTGCGGTGAAATTCCGCCTCCGGACCCCAGCGTCGACCTCAACCTTCCCGATGGAGAGGACCTCACCCTCAAGGAGCTTCTCGAGCTGCACCTCGACCAGCCGGGCTGCGCGAGCTGCCACGGGCTGACCGACCCCATCGGATTCGCCTTCGAGCGCTACTCCGCAATCGGAGCGCTACGCTTGATGGACAACGGCAAGCCGGTCGAAACCGACGGCGAAGTCGCCGGCATCGGGAGCTGGAACGACGCCCGTGAACTCGGCGATGTCCTCGCGGCCGACCCACGCACCGGCGA
>CAYGTG010000027.1:17094-18699 GCA_964352485.1 uncultured Nannocystaceae bacterium
CCTCATGCGCGGCAGCCTCGGCCAGTCGCCCAGCGAGGAGTCCCATCCGGGCGTCGAAGACCTCGGCCTCACGTTCGCCGACACCGGCTACAGCGTGCAGTCCCTGCTGGTCGAGATGGCCGCCCACCCCCTGTTCCGCCTCGTCGACGAACCCAAGTAGGAGAACCCAGATGCGCAACTTCAAGCTAAGCCGACGTCGCATGCTCCGTGGAATGGCCGGCGGTGCGTCCGTCGTCGTGGGTCTGCCCATCCTCGAGGCGATGCTCAACAGCCACGGCGACGCCCTCGCCGGGGGCGACGCCCTACCTCTGCGATTCATGACCTGGTACTGGGCCGACGGGATCGTTATCGACCGCTGGGAGCCCCAGCAGGTCGGCAACGACTGGGCGCTCTCCGAGCAGCTCATGCCCTTGGCCAACGTCAAGGACCACGTCTCGGTCATCTCCGGGATGCAGAACCGGGCGACCAACCTGGTCACGCACCACGAAGGGATGTCTGGGCTCAACGGATACGACTTCGCCCCAGCAGGCGGCTTCAACACCGATGCTGGCGGGCCAACGATCGACCAGCGAGTCGCCGACACGCTCGAGGGCGTCACGCCGATTCGTGCTGCACACGTTCGTGTGTCCAAGCGCGAGAGTACCGATGGCGACGGTGGCACCACGTACATCGCCATGTCCCACCGGGAAACCGAGGGCGGCGGGCTCGTCGCCCAAACGCCTCAGGTCAACCCGCAAGAGGTCTGGCAGCTTCTGTTCGGCGAGTTCGTGCCCAAGCCCGACGACAGCGAGTTGCGGACCAGCATCCTCGACTACGTTCGCGAGGACGCGGGAGCGCTGCGAGGCAATCTGGGCACTCAAGACCAGCAGCGTGTCGACGCCCACCTGGAGGGTGTCTTCGAGCTCGAGCAGAAAATCCTCGCGACGCCGCCCACATGCGAGCTGCCCGGGTTGCCGAAGGCGACAAACACCGACACCGGCGGCATCGAGCCGCTCTCGGAGACCAACGACGCGATGGCACGCCTTATCGCGTACGCCTTCACGTGCGACATCACGCGGGTCGCCACGTTCCAGCTCAAGCGGTTTGTCTCCGCGACCGTTTTCGACGAGATCGACGCCGGGGAGATCCACCACAGCGCGAGCCACCAGGGTCCGGGCAACGCGATCTACCAGGCTGGCGTCACCTACCAGATGCAGAAGTTCGCCGACCTGCTGGAGATCTTCGCAGCGACCGAAGACCTCAACGGCGACAGCCTGCTCGACACGTCGATCATCTACGCGACGAGCGACTGCTCGACCGGTGCGTCCCACGCAGTCGGCCGTCAGCCCATCCTGCTCGCCGGACATGGGCGCGGGTACCTGCAACACCCAGGCATCCACTACCAAGCCACGCCGTGGAACGACAGCCACAACAACCCGAACGGGGCCGGCAACATGTCGGACGTCCTGCTCAGCTGCCTGCAGGCGTTTGACCCTGCCGCAGACTCCGTCGGCGGCGGAGCACTCGAGTCGACCACACCGCTGACCGAGATCCTCGCCTAGAGCGGCGATCAGTTTGAAACGACTCGCAAGGTGCGTCACTGGACGCTTGTGGCAAGGCGGGAGG
>CAYGTG010000028.1:0-18609 GCA_964352485.1 uncultured Nannocystaceae bacterium
CCTCCTCGAGGAGCGCGATGTACTTGTCACCGCCACCGGGGATCGTGGGCTCCTCGGCCATCGATGCGGCGAACTCGGCCGCGGCCTGAACGGCGTCGAAGGTCTGCTCGGAATTCTCGTTGTTGTCGTCGCCCACGGTACGCTCGGATCATAACGCCTTCTGTGCGTGGCACGGGCCGCGAAGGCCGGTCTGTGGAACGAACATCCGAGGTCGTCGACCTTCGGGACGACGACGGAGAGCTCGAGCTCGCCCACCCCCTCGACGACGCGAGCTTGGTTGCGACCCGCGACTTCTGTTGCTCTATTTATGATTCAGGGCCTCGCGGAGCAGAGCCATGCCAACCTGCTGAAACAGGCCGGTGTCGTAGTCTCGCTCAAGCTCGATGCGGAGCCTCTGGCCGTGGAGTCTTCGCAAGCGCGAGGTGAGGATGAACTCGCGAAGCGGATGCTCGATGCTCGTCTCGGTCTCGCCGATGAGGTCCACATCATCGACCTGCAGGGCGACCTGGGCTTTGAGGAGGCCATCGCAGGAGTCGAACATCGCCGAGAATCCGACCGTCCCAGCACTGGCGTCGATCCCTGCGTGGGTACGGGCGAGTGGATTGAGGCTCTCGAGCGGGATGGGGTCGAGGACAAACTCGAAGTGGGTGTTTCCCTTCTCTGATGCCGGCTCGTACTCGACCGAGACTCGAGCCCGGGTGGTGCCCAACGCCATGCCCGACGCTACGATGATGGCTCGACGCTCTCCGGGAGGAGAGAGGTCTCGCGCCATTTGGTCGCCGGTGAGCTGGACGTTCTCGATTGCGACCTCGTGAATGCTCCCTTTTCGATGCTCGATGAAGCGAATCGTCCCGTCGACCACCCGCAAGTCGGCTGTCTGGAAAGGGAGGGAGGACACCTTGCTCGGCCACTCGGGGTCGAACTGCATCTGGCGGCGGCTCTCGTCCTCGTGGGCGACGAATGTGAGCACGGGCCTGCGTATGACGACGTGCTTGTAGCTGTCGACGTCGGTGTCGGTGATCGACTCATCGAACTGCACGTCGAGTTCCGCGACGTGCAGGAAGGGAGTCTCGACGAGCCCCGTGTCGCGAACGATAGAGACGTCGAGAAGTCGTAGGTGACCCGCGGTGAAGTCGATCTTGACCCCACCGATCGTAGCTTCGTACCCCGTCAGCCGGTTGAGCTGCCGCCGATAGCCGCGTTGGATGACGCCCTCGATCACCGATTCCCAGTTCGTGGCCATGAGCTGCGCCAGGCTTGCCCCTGCATCGCCGTCTGTCGGGATATCGATGAGCATCGCGTTCTCGGCTCCCGACAGCATCTCGCTGAAGATTGCTTCGCCCATGGGATGGCGGGCGGACTCGTCCGGATCTAGGAGGCGCAGGTCCGTGAAGCGGGGTTCGATCCGCCCCTGCAGACGGTGCTCGGAACGGTTCAGATAGCCGTGAAGACTGATCGTTCCCTCGCTCGCGTCCATTTCCACGACCGAGTTCAGGAGCGGATTGAGCGGCACGAGGTCGACATTCTCCAGCGCGAACTCGAGGCCCCACCCCAGCCGCGGGCTGAAGGGAACGAACGCTCCGCTCATATGAAGGCGCCCGGTGGGTCCGATTCGCGCGGAGGCTTCGAGCTTCGCGGTGAGTTCGGTCGACGGTAGCGCTGTGTTGCGCAGCGTGACCTCGATGTCGGAGACCTCGATGTTCACCGGTTCGTGAAGGGTCTGAAGCTCCACGGTGACGGAGCCGCGCTCGACGTGCACCGAGCGGAAGCCCGCGAGGGAGACGGGTTGCCGGTCCTGCGGCTCCGGCGGTTTTCTCGGGTCGATGCGAACCCGAAGATGGGGCTCTCGAACCGCAACGGCCGGGGGAGCACCGCTGAGGATCGTCAACCAGGACCACCGGACCGCGACCTCTGGAAGCTCGACGTCGATCACCCCCCGAGCGGTGAACGCGACTCCCTCCACGATGACGCCTGGCGCCGTCAGTTCGATGTCGACGTCTCCAATCTCTACGTCCGTGCCGAACCGGGAGGCAAGGCGAGCTTCGATGCGGTTGGCGATGACGAGCGGCGCGAGAAAAGCGGCACCCACGAGTAAACACAGCAACACGCCACCTGTGATCCACCAGACGCGAGCGCGCCGACGATTGCCCGCCGGCGTCAAGGTTGGGGTGGAGGCCACGATGGATCCTACGTTGCGATCCGGCCCGCTGCAGCGGGTACGCGGAGATGTCGATGCGAGAGACGCGGGCGATGAGCGTCATCCACGGCAACCGAGAAGGGGCAGCATCGCGGAGCTGGGCGTGGAGCAGGGCTTTGATGGCGGGCAGCTCAAGCTGGCCGCGAGGGATGGAGAGCGGATCACTCCTCCTCGGCGGACGCATGGTCGAGGATCTGCCCGGGGTTCACCCAGATCCTCGAGCCGCGCCTGATGGTGGCGGGCACGCGTGTGCCATTGGAGAGCGTGCCCGTCCAGCGATCGTCCCGGTCGACGTCGTCGAGGGTGATCCACCAGCCGGCGTTGATCTGCTTGGACTCGCCCTTCTCGTCGGAGACGAGCACGCCGAAGACGGCCTTGACGTCATCGCCGACCTTGGGCTTCGCCTCGAAGGGGTAGGGCTCTTTACCCACGTCCTCAAGCGCGTGAATCATCCAGCCGTCGCGCTTGAGGGCACCCCGGACGGGTTCGTCTGCAGGCTCGGGATCACGATGGTGCACGAACTCGGAGTTCCACGCCCGCCAGACGTCCTTTGGGAGTCCGTCGGCTTCGAAGCCAGCCAGTGGGTGACCCGCAGCGAAGCGCAGCACCGGCCGCTGCTGAACTCCATTGTCGGGCTCCCGGAACTCGACCTCGACCCGCGACCCGAGCGTCGGCGCGCCGAAGAAGTCCTGGTTGGCGATTGTTCCCTGATACGTGGGGTGCTTGGCGGGACGCAGGTTGGTGAACTCGTCGAAGTCCGCCTTGGAGAGCTTGACCCACAGCCCGAGTCCCCACCGCTGATCTGTGCCCCGGATCCGCAAGGGTACGTAGCCGCGAACGAAGTGCGCGTCGCCGATGACGAGGTCGTCCTCGTTCTGCAGACTCCGATACTTCGCGCGTTCCTCCTCCGTCAGGGCGAGGGCGAACGCTGCGTCGGGGAGGTTGAACCCTATCTCGGCGACCTCGTGCTCTTCGTCGGCCCAGGTACATTGAAAGGTGGTCATTTGGATGGACTTTGGTGCATGTTGTGGCTTCGGTTCGACAGGAGGGGCCTCGGCCTGCGCCTTCTCCTCGGCTCCTCTACAAGACACCGCTAGCAGACAGCCGCTGAGCACGATGCGGAGGAGAGTCGTGTTCATGCGGGATCCTCTACCACTTCATCTGCTCCCGTCAGCACATCGTGTGCTGCCCCCGTTCGTGGTAGCTCCATCTCCGTGTTTGGATTCCTAGCCGGCTGGCTCGCCGTCGACGCCCAGCGAGCGCAGGGGGCGAGTCAGCGTTTCCGTCGCACTGGAAGCCCCAGCCCAATCGTAACGCCGGTCAAGAATCGCACGACGCCGCGGTCGACCCCCGCGTCGCCGTACTCGACGATGGTTCGCGGCGGAGCCAGCTCGATGCCGAGGCGGAGCGCGAGATGCCCGGAGCCGCGCGACTGCATGATGCCCGAGATCTCGGTATCGAATCCGGTGGGGTGCTGGACCGGTGCCTGAGCAGAGCGGTCCCAGCGAAGGTGTGGCGTCACGCCACCGCCAACCCACAAGAATCCCTTGGCCAACGGTGCGCCGGCGAAAAGACCCGCGCCAACCCGGCCTCCGTACTGCTTGAGATAGTCGCCGTGACCGCCGAACGTAAACCCTCCCTGCATCACGGGCATGAGGTGGTCATTGGCGACCCACAAGCCGGCGCGAACGCCCCAAGCACTCTCCACCAGACCGCGCCTGCCCCCAAAGGACGTGCGCGACGCGACCGCGACGAACCCACGCAGCGGCGAATCCGGCTTCGACTTCGTGCTCAGTGTGAGCGCCTGTTGTCGCTCGCGTTCCAGCCGTCGCTGCTCTTCGAGCTTGCGCGCCCGCTGTGCCTCGAGCTTTCGCCGCAACGCGTCGGCCTTGGCACGCTCGGCTTCCACCGCCCGAATCAACCCGACGGCGACCTCGGCGACGACCGCCGCCCGCTGTTGCGGTGGCGTTTGCCCGAGCCGAACCAGGCGCTCTTTCTCGTCACCGCGGTCACTGACGACGACGACGCGGAAGTCACCGGGCCGCTCGTCCTGCGGAATGAGCGACAACGTCCAGTGCAGTGCGTCTTCGCCGAGTTCCCGGCGCATCACCTCGCTTGCGGCCCCGAGGTCGTCTTGGCGGGGCTCCGCATCGATCACCGTCGGCGCGAGGACGACAACGAGGGCCAGGGGTGCAAAGGAGGGGAGCATCGTGGAAGCCGGGGTCGCCTACCGAACGAGCGTCGAGCCGAATCGATTTCACCCAACAACGCGGCGCGGTCCGCACCCCGTGCCGAAACCCCGATTCGCAGATCAGCGCCCATCCTGCGTCGACGAGTCCGCCCGCCATATCGACAACGCCGGGGCTGTCGCTTCCATGGGCCGCCGGCCTGCCTGCAGGATTTGCACAGCCTGCAAGACCGCTCGCGCGCAGACTTGAACCGTGAATGTCCTCGCGGTTCGTCCCCTGGTTGGCTTCGGGCTCTTGCTCAGCGGCTGCGTTGGTTCCGTCAGCTCGAAGGACGTGGCAAGCCCCGAAGCGCCACAACCAGCGGTGCCGGTTTGGCAGGCAGGGGTGACCCAGGCCTGTGATGTCACGTTGTCCGCCGACGCCCAACCGCGTCTGCTCGTGGGTGGGCAGCTCACCGAGCATCGCATTGGCGAAGATCTCGAGCTCACCGTCCACCCCTTCGATGACCATCACGTCGCGTTCGCAGTCCGACCACAGTGGCGCCCGTGGTTTCCGCGCCCCGAGTCGGCAACGCTGTACACCGTCGGCTGCGAAGCCCCGTTTGAGAAGCAGACGCTGCTCACCCTCGAAGGCGCCGACTTCGGGAGCTCCGTCTTGGCCCCCGGTGGAGAGGCGCTCTACTTCTCCGGCGCCACCGCTCAAAGACTGGACATCGCGACGCTCACCACCCAATCGGTTGCCGACGCTACCCCGTGGCCTCAGAACCCCGACTGTCACGGCTATGAGAGTTCAGCTCGCGACGTCGTGTCTGGCTGGCAGGACGACACGGGTAGCCTGGTCGTGCACCGCTATCATCCGTGCGGACTCGATGGGTACTGGCAGGGAGACGAACTCGTCATTTCGCAGGGGGCGGAAGGCCGCGTGGCCAAGCGCACCTCCCCGGTGGCGACGGTCGCGACCGATCAGGACGGCCGGATTTGGCTCGGTGATGGTGGTCGCTGCGAGGCCCCCGGGTTGCAGGATCCGCAGACGCGTGGAGCGGTGTGGCGCTCCGACGACGCAGGAGCCAGCTGGACCGCGGTGCCCTTCGCTCCCGAGGCGCGTGAGCCCGGCGAGTACACAACCGCAACGGCGGCAACTCAGATCTCGATCGGTGCCGAGTCCGGGCAAGTCCTCGTGGTCACGGCGGTGTGCGAGACCAACGGCGTGGGTGCCTACGGCGGACTGCTGTATCGCACCGCCGACGGCGGCGAGTCCTGGACCCGGATCCCGGTCCCAGAGGGGTTCGCGGATATCGACGTCGGGGACGGGGTGATCGACTTCGAGCTCGTGAAGGGAGACTTCAACCACATCCGCGCGTGGCCGCATCGACCCGACGAGAATGATCGGGTCGCCTACGACACTCGCGATGGCGGCAAGACATGGGTGGTCAACTCAAACTCGCCGCAAGGGCCGGCCCGCCGTGCGACTGAGGTGAAGGTCGGCGGAACGACGCTCCGCGCGACCGCGTTCGGCCTGATGGATGGATCGCGGACCGTGTTCCGCACCCTCGATCAGACCCGTGGCTGAGGGCCGCACCCGGACGCGGTCGAAGGCCTTCTCTTGTAGCGGCCCCGTGAGCACCCAGAGGCGGTTCGCCTCTGTGGAGCGGATGGAGTTCCCGGTCCCCTACGGGCAATCGATGTCGGCGTTGCCCTCGGCCTGCACAGTGGCGTCCGAGATTCGCACTGGCCGACTCCGCGTCATCGTCGGATGATCCCGTCGCCGGTGAAGGATCTGTCGACGACCCCTTGGTAGGCGTCGGAGTTCCGCAGTGCTTGCTCGAGGGGCGCGATGTGTCGGCGCTCGATGGTGACGATGCGTTGGTCGAGGCCGAGTGTGAGACAGACCCTGGCGGCCTCGACGAAGATCACGTTGTTTCGCGTCAACCGTCCGGGCCTGGTTTGCGCGTCAAGGCGACGGCGGATGTTCCCACTGCCCCTCGTTCCGTCCGCAGCCATCCATAGCGCTTGGTCCATGTACGCCGTCGCCTCAACCTCCCAATGGCGTCCCCGGAAGCGGGCCAAGTCCTGGTACGCACGTCGAAGTTCAACGACCTGAAGTTCGTCAAGAGATCGGCGTACGAGTCTGCGGTCTTTCCCACTTCATTTCGCTTGACCGCGATCCCTCCTGCCCAAGGGGGCGACGATGATCTGCATCGCTTGGCAATCGCGCCCGTTCGCTGCAATCTCGGGCCCATGCTGGACTCGAATGACATCAACTTTAGAGTGACGGTGACCGATCCCCATCGTGCCGGTCGCACGATGACGCCCCTCTTCGCGATGCTGCTGCTCGCGGCGTGCACCGCCGAAGACACGTCCGTTGCTCAGGGCACAGAATCGACCAGCACGACCGCCGACTCCAGCACGACCGCCGACTCAAGCAGCACCGCCGACGCCGGCGCCCCCGAAACCGGTTCGGTCGACACCACGGGCGACCCGCCAGGGGGCTCGGGATCGAGTTCGGCGAGCGGGACGACGAGCATCGAACCGTCGGACGCCGCGACCGACGGTTCGAGCGGCAACGAGTCCTGCTCGCGTGCGGACATCGAGGCAGAAATTGCCAGCACGCTAGCCTCTCAGGACACCATCGCTGACTTTTCGGTACTGGTCGAGCGGGCCGATGGGATCAGGCTGGTCTTCGAGCAGGGCAGTTCTTCGACCCTCACCCGCTACGAGTCTGCGTCGACCTCGAAGATGGTCACCGCCGCGGTTGTGCTGTGGTTGGTCGATCGGGGCGAGATGACGCTCGACGACACACCCTCGCAGTACTTGCCCAGCGAGGTCTGGGACCTGGCGCCCGACGATCCACTGCAAGCGATCACCCTCGCGCAGCTGCTCAGTTTCACATCGGGGCTGAACGATCAGCCGCTGTGCATCAACCTCCCGGGGGTCGACTTTGAGGACTGCGTCGCCAACATCGCCGCCTCCAGTGCAGACAACACGATCGAGCCCGGTTCGCAGTTTTACTACACCGGCACGCACCTTCAGGTGGCCGGAGCCATGGCCGTCCGTGCGACAGGGAGCGCCGGGTGGAGCGAGCTGTTCGAGGCATTCAAAGCCGAGACCGGGCTGTTTGCAACCTCCGTGTACGATCTTCCGTCGCTGTCCAACCCTCGCCTCGGCGGGGGCATGACATGGACCGCGGAGGAATACGTCGAGTTCCTTCGGGCGTACGCCGATGCCGAGTTCTCAGACTCGTTTGCCGTCGCGAGCCAAGATCAACTTGGTGAAGCGACGATCGTTCAATCTCCAGCCAACAACGCCACGGGCGAAGCCTGGCACTACGGGTTTGGCATGTGGATCGAATGCCGCAGTCCGGTCTTCGACTGCGAGTCGATCAGCTACGTCTCCAGCGCGGGGGCGTATGGCGCCTACCCCTTCGTCAACCTGCAGAGCAACTTCGTGGGGCTGCTCGCACAGCAAGGCCCTCTGGGCGCCGGATTCGTCGGCGTGGAGGTCATCGACTTGGTGCGGCCGGACCTCGAAGCGTGGGCCGAATGCGACGCGCCGTGATGTGACACCACGCAGATGTGGGACGCCCTGCTCACCCGGGGCGGATTCCTGCGTCGAGCCCTCAGTCAACGGCTCCTGGATGCTTCGGGCCACCCTCCGTCCGTGCCGGCCTGCAGCGCCTTCAAGAAGGCCTGCACCTTGGCGCTGCGATGCAGGTCGACGTGGGTGACCAGCCAGAATTGGGCGTCCCACCCTGCTCGTGGCGCGATGACCTCGACCAGCTCCGGATGGTTTCGAGCTCGGTGGGCAGGGAAGAAGCCCAGACCCATCCCCGACAGCAGGGCCTGAAACTTGATCCGCTGGTTGGAGCTTGTGAAGACCACCTGCTCGGGCGTGGTCACGGTCTTCATCCAAGCCAAGAACGGCAGGGGGTTGGGTCCCTCGTCCCCGCCAATGAAGGTGTGCCCGGCGAAGTCCTCGTCCGTGCTCGGCTGCCCGTGCTCGGCGATATAGTCGCGATGCGCGTACAGGCCCGTGTGTACGGTGAGCCACGGCCGCACCACGTTGTCGGGGTGATCGGGTTGTTTCCCGAACCGCACCGCCACGTGGGCCTCACCATATGCGAGCTCGAAGACCCGACCGCTGACGACGTAGCGCACCGTCGTCTTGGGGTGTTGCCTGCGAAAGCGGCACACCGCTGGCATCAGAAAGGGGGCGACCAGCTCCACGGAGGTGACGATCAGCTCGCCGGAGACCTCGGCGTCGCGTCCCGCCGTTCGCCCGGCCAGCTGACGGAACTGTTCTTCGGTCGCCTCCCCCACGCGCAGCAGGTCGAGACCCGCCTCGGTCGGCGTGTATCCGCGGGTGTGCCGAATGAAGACCTTGCCCCCAAGCTCCGCCTCCAGCGCGTCGATGTGGCGGATCACGGTGGCACGATGGATTCCCAGCGAGTCCGCCGCTGCGCTGACGGTGCCCAGCGTCGCCAACCGATACGCCGTCCGCAGCTCATTCCACTTGTCCATGTGCAGCAAAAATGCACAGACAGTGCGCGCTGGCGCAAGTAGCGTCTCGAAAAACGACAAGCTAGGTTGGGCGCTCAATGGCTAGCGCCAAAATCAATGATCCCCTGCTCAAGGTCGCCGCCGTGCTGTGGGTGATCTGGGGCCTCGTCCACGTCCTGGCCGGCGTGCTGACCGTCAGCATGCCCACCCCCGACGCGATCGTCGGCATCGCCGACGCGGTCGACCCCGCGAGCGTGCAGATGGCCTATCCGGCCGCGGCCGGGGCCGTCATCAAGCAGCACGGCTTCAACCTGGGGTGGATCGGGCTGACCACCATCGTGGCTGGAGTCTTCGTGTGGCGCGGGAGCGCGACCGCGATCTTCGTCTCCGCGCTCGTGGGAGGCCTCGCCGACGTTGGCTACTTCATCTTTATCGATCTCGGTGGCTTCAACCGATTCGTGCCTGGCACCGTGATGACCTTCATCAGCGCCGCCGCGATCGGGCTGAGCTTCTTCGCCTACCGCCGGCACCGCAAGTAGGCGTCGACGGACGGAACCGTAGGAACCAAACTCATGAACATCATCATTTTCGGAGCGACGGGCGGCCTGGGCCAATGGACGTGGAAAGCGGCGGCGGAGGCCGGCCACCAAGTGACCGCGTTTGTGCGATCCCCTGAAAAGCTGGACTCCGCCGCGCGAGGTCACGGCAAGCTGCGGGTCGTGCGGGGCGACGTCATGGACAGCGAGGCGGTCCACGCAGCGAGCCAAGGATGCCATGTCGCGATCAACTGCACCTCGCCTGCGGGAGGCAATTCCACCCTCGAGATGGCGAAGTCCATCGTGGACAACGCTTCGGCGGCCGGCGTCGCGACGTTCTACATGGTGGGGGGCATGGGCGCGCTGTGGGCACCGGGCACCGGCAAGTCCGTGCTCATGCAGGACTGGGATGACGCCGAGGGCATGGCCAAGCTCGGCCTTCCCCCCGGTATGCCGCGAGAGATGATTCGCAACATGACCAAGGGCCACTTGGCCTCGATGGCCTACCTCGCGGAGTCTGGCGTTGCCCACACGTTCCTGTGCCCGGGCGCGATGAACGACGCGCCCGGGACGAGCGACCGAGTCGTGTCCCTCGACGAGCCCGCAGGACGCGGCATCATGCGGGTGAACATGGGCGACGTGGCCCAGGCCATCGTCGACGACCTCCAGCATGGCGAACTGCTCGGCCATCGAGTGTGCGTGGCCTCCGGCTGACCGGGCTCGTGGCGAAGTCATCGTCCAGTCCTTGGACTCGCTGTACCAGATCCCGAGAAGCAGGGGCGCGACCTCTGCGACGAGGTCACGGACAGCGTCAGCATCGTGGGTGCCCAGTGCATCCCGCCCGCGCTCTCCTGCAGCTGGCTCGGACTCCGCAGCCGAGACCGCCGGTCAGCGGCACCGCGCCGCCTGCATTGACGCGGCGCTGGGAGTTGACGAGCCCCGACGCATACCGCCTCGGTCTCGACTGAAGTCGAGCCGGGTTGGCGGGCGGCGCTGCGGCCACTACGCTGGGGTGGTGACGACGGCGCCAACCGAGCTTGTTCGCGCGCTCGCGCGAGGTGCCGACCGGTCTTTGGATGCCGCTGCTCTGGCGCCGACTCTGTCCGGATGGTGGACGGAGGCCCGCGAGGCATGGCCGGAGCTCGACGTGGACCCCGAGGCATTCATGACCTTTGTCGGGCGGCACATCGCCCAGGACGCCGACCCCACCGACGCGATCAAGGCGCTGCGGCCCGGCGACCTGCTGCTGTGTTTCTGCTGCCTACAGCAGGATCCGACGGCGCTGACCGTGTTCGACGCAAACTACTTGTCGGCCGCTCCCGCGGTCATTCGCCGTCTGCAGCTGGACACCGATGAGGCTGACGAAGTTCGCCAGCTGCTTCGCCAACGCCTGCTTGTGGGGACCGGGGACGGCCCACCACGCCTTGCGCAGTACGCCGGCCGCGGCGACCTTCGGAACTGGGTTCGCACCGCCGCCCTCCGCATCGCACAAAATCGGATGGCTGCGCAACGACAACGCGCGCAGGTCGACAGTACCCGGCTGGAACGCGCTATCGCGAGCGGACCCGACCCCGACCTTGCGGTTCTGCAGTCGCAGTACGGACAGCTTTTTGGGGAGTGCTTCGAGGGCGCCGTCGCAGACCTGACGCCCAAAGAGCGGACGCTGCTGCGCCTGGCTTATGTGGACGGAATGAACAGCGACGCCCTCGGCGCCATGTACGCGGTTCACCGCGCGACGGCTGCACGCTGGGTCGCCAGCGCGCGCGATCGACTCAGTGCCCGCACCCGTCGCAGGATGATGAATCGGCTCGGAATCGGTAGGTCAGACCTGCAGAGCATCCTGCGGCTGATTCAGAGCCAGATCGACGTCAGCGTCCGTCGCTGTCTGGCCGACGATACGAACGATTGTTGAAAAATAACCTGCGACGGATCTGAGGTCGACTTGTCCTCCTCGCAGCTGTGGCGCTGAAGCCTTCAGCCGTGAGGAACTCGATATGCGTATTTCATCCTGGATCTTGAGCCTGACCACCCTGAGCATTGTTGCGCTGCCTGCCTGCGACCCGGACTCGCAGGATCCGACAGCAGACGACGTCGCCAACGACGACGACGACCGCGGCCACGTGGGCAAGGCGGACCTCATTGGGACGTGCGAAGACGCGTGCGGTGGGCAGTCCAACGACGGCAACTGCTGGTGCGACGATCAATGCGCCGACTTCGGCGACTGCTGTGCCGACCAGCAAGATACCTGCGGTGAACCGGCGACTTGCGAAGGCGAGAACCCGGCTGGTTGCATCGAGACTGGCTGCGGCGAAGGCCTGGTGTGTTCCACCGAGACCGACGCCTGCATTTCTTCGGCGTGCTTCTGCGACGAATCGACGGGCACGTGGCTGTGTTCCGCCGACTGCAGCGGTGGCGAGTGCGTGCCGGAGCCCACGCCTGCCGTCTGCGAAGGGGAGAACCCCGCGGGCTGTGTCACCACTGGGTGTGGGGAGGGCGAGACGTGCTCGACCGAAACCGAAGCGTGCATCTCTTCGGCGTGCTTTTGCGACGAGATCACGGGGTCGTGGGTGTGCACCTCCGACTGCAGCGGTGGTTCGTGCGTCCCGGCCGAGCCGGTCGACGTGTGTCCGGGCACGAACCCAGCCGACAACTGCATCGACGGTTCGTGCATCCCGTCGGGGTGCTCCTGCGACGAGACCAACGGCACCTGGCTGTGCACCCCCGACTGCAGTGGTGGTGTGGAGTGCTAGCCTGACGCTGCGGTGGCCTGCCTTGATGAGAACGCGGTCGCGGAACTCTTCGACGGGATCCTGTCGGCAGACGCGCGGGGGCGCGTGGTGGGCCACCTCGACACCTGCGCATCCTGCCGCCGACTCGTGGCGGCGGTAGGGGCGGAACACTCGGGCTCCGCATCAGCGGCGACCCTCCCTGGCACACTGGAGCACGCCCGAGTCGAGCGCGGCACGACGATCGGGCGCTACGTTATCGTGCGAGCCGTCGGTGCCGGGAGCATGGGCGTTGTCTACCTCGCGTACGACCCCGAGCTCGACCGACGTGTCGCTATCAAGCGCCTGACCGCCCATGACGAAGCCGCTTCGGCGAACCGGAAACGCGTGCTGGCCGAGGCCAAGTCGATGGCCCGGCTCTCGCATCCGAACGTCGTGGCGATTCACGACGTGCTCGAGGCCCACGGCGCCGCACACATCGCGATGGAGTTCGTCGACGGGGAGACGATCACCCGATGGCGCCAGGCGAATCGAAGCGAGACCGAGATCCTCGAAGTCTTTCGGCAAGCCGGTAAGGGCCTGGCGGCGGCGCACGCGGTCGGCGTCGTGCACCGCGACTTCAAACCAGACAATGTACTCGTCTCCGGTGATGGCCGAGCACGCGTGACGGATTTTGGGCTTGCGCGCCTCACCGCGGGCGAGGGCTTGGCTCCGAAAGGCGAACGGGCACGCGAACTCGTCGGCACGCCGCGGTACATGGCGCCCGAAGTGCTCGCGGGCGAGCCCGCTTGTGCCGCCAGCGATCAGTTCAGCTTTTGTTTCGCACTGCACGAATCGCTGCTGGGGGAACCGGTTCAAGTCGGCCGCGCCAAGGACGTCCCCGAGCCCAGGACGCCTGCGCGCGCTGGGCGTGGCCGCGTACCGTTTCGAATCCGACGCGCCATCGTGCGTGGGCTTGCCCGAGCACCCGCGGATCGCCACCCCTCGATGAACGACCTGCTCGACGAGCTGCGACCCCGAAGGCCACTGGGGACGATCGGCATCGCCGCAGCGGCAGCGGTCGCGATCGTCGGCGGATGGGCAGTCACCCAGCAGACGGCCGAGCCCGATCCCTGCCCGACGGTCGATCTCGACGATGTCTACAGCCCGGCCCGGCGCGCCGCGATTGCGGCCGCGCTCTCCCCCTGGGAGGACGGCGCGGCGTGGACGGCCAAGATCGACGCCGGCCTGCGCGACTACAGTTCACAGTGGGAACGAATGCACGCCGATGCTTGCCGCGCGACGCATCTGCGGCGGACCCAAACCGAGACGGTGCTCGGCACCCGGATGGCATGCCTCGAGAATCGCCGCCGCGACATGCTCGCACTGGTCGACGTCCTCGCTGAACTCTCGCCAGAAGCAGGGCCGTCGGCGATCGAATCGGTGCGTCGGTTGCCGAGCATCGCGTCCTGTGCCGACGCCGATGCGCTTGCGCGGCAGGACGAACAGAATGTGACCCCGGTCCCGATCCGCGAGGCGCTGTCACGGTTGCGGGCCATGATCGACGCTGGCGACTACGCGCGCGCAACCCCGGCAGCCGAATCGCTGGCACAACAAGCCGCGGCGGCCCCGGGCAGAGCCCGCGCCGAGGTTGCGTTGGCTGTCGCTTGGCTGCACATCAACCGAGCGCAATACGAGCCGACCCAAGCCGCGCTACAGCGAGCAATCGTCGCTGCGGATGGTGCGGCTGCCGACGATATCCGAGCAGAGGCGCTCGTGCTTTCGACCTTTGTCGAGGGCTACGCGCTGGCCCATCCCGATCGTGCGGCACAGCTCGGGGAGCAGGCCGATTCACTGCAGCAGCGCGTCGGTGCCGGGCCGATCGCGCGAGCGCGTCTGTGGCGGTACCGCGGCCTGACCCGGCAACGTCAGGGGCGCTTCGAAGATGCCGCCGCCGCACATCGTCGGTCGGTCGCGCTGCTCGCCGCCGCCAACCTCACGCGCCACCCCGAGTATCCCAAAGCGCTCATCGAGCTGGGGAACGCTCACCGCACGCTTCGCGCGTTGGACCTCGCCGAGCAAGAGTATCGAGATGCGCTCCAGATTCAGACCGAGACGCTGGGCGAACAACACCCGCACATCGCCAACACCTTCCACGGCCTTGGGGATGTGCTGTCGATTCGCCGCGACTACGACGGCGCGCTAGCGCTGTACGAGCAAGCGCTGCAGATTCACCAACGCAGCTTTGGCCCCGAGCATCTGTACATCGCCGGCGATCGACTCGCCAAAGCACAGGTGTATATCGAGCTGGATCGACAACAAGATGCCGAAACGGAGCTGACGGCTGCGATCGAGTACTACCAGCGCCACGCCCCCGACGACGCACACCACGCGGTCGCGCTCTCCGAGCTCGCAGAGCTTCGCCGGGCCCAAGGACGGCAGGCCGAGGCTCTGAAGGCGCAGCTTGCCAACGTGGCCCTGCGACGCAGGATCACGCCGCGACATCCGGACTTTGCCGTCGCGCTGCGAAACACGGCGATCATCTACCTGAACCAGTCGCAGCCCGAGCAGGCCCTGCGCTACGCCGAGGAGGCCGCGGCGCTGGCAAAGAAGGTTTTGCCCCCCACCCATCCATTCGTCGGCGTGTGCGAGGAAAGCCGCGCGTTCACGCTCCTTGGCGTCGGCCGCCTGACAGAAGCCAAAGACGCCGCCGAAGCGGCCCTCACCATCTGGGCCGAGCACCCCCGCGATGTGCAACCGCGCGATCGTTTCCTTGCGCGCTGGACCCTCGCCCGCGTGCTGTGGCGTTTGGGTCGGCAGCGCGAGCGCGCCATCCGCCTGGCGTCGCTGGCGATGACCGAGTACGAAACCAGCGAAGACGCCAACGAGGCCGAGCTCGAAGCCGTGCGTCGGTGGTTGGCCGCGCCGTCCTAGCGCAGTCGGCAGTCGAACGCGTGCGAGAGTACGAGGCGCTTGACCTCGGTGGCTTCCGGTCGTCGTTCGTGGCGGAGTCGAAGCCCGATCGCTCCGCGACGACACGGCATCCGTCCGGAGACGACTCCTCGATCGCGCGCTCCAAGAACCACCGGGAGACCAGCAGGCGTCGCGGGCAGTCCGCGCCCGATTTCCCCCGCATCCCCTTCGCCAAGGTCGAGCGCCGGGCCTACAACGCTGCGCTCTTTCAGGCCTGCGAAACGCTGTCGCCGGATGTCCCTCTATCCTCAGCGCTGTTCGAGCTTGGCCGAGACCTCTACCCGCACTTCGCCAGCACCATGCTCGGCAAGGCGATCTTCTCGGTGGCCGGCCGCGACTACCCAGCGATGGCCCGGCTCGCCCCTCGCGCGTACTCGATCTGCAACGGCCATGGGACCTTCGAGGTCGTTCGCGCCCAGCACGGTCTGGTGCACGTGTCCTTCCACGACGTCTGGGATCCCCTGCCGTTCACGAGCGGGATTTGGCACGGAGGCCTCGACGTCTGCGGCATCGATCCCGAGGCGTTCGATGTCGATGCCCTGGGCCTGGCCCACGACTACCTCCGCATCGGCGACTGATCCGGCCCGAGGCCGGTGACAGGAAGTCGGCAAGCCGCAACTCTTCGCCCCACTGCGGGTGTACGCTGGGGGTCGGCCATGGAAAAGGAATACATGGGATCTGGGCGCGCGAAGATGTGGACGTACTTCATCCTCGCGGTGGTCTTGGTGCTCGGCACCGTCATCGGAAACTTCGCGCTCAACAGTCCACAGACCGCGCGCGAAGGGATGGATGCCTTCCTCGGGCTGCCCCCGTACGCCTTTCCTGGCATCGCCATCGTCGTCGGGCTGCTGGTGTTCTTGCTCGGCCTGCGGGTCGAGACGGATTGGCCTGAAGGCATCGGGGCGCTGATGGTTTCCGGAGGCATCGCCGGCGGGGAGATCCTGTTCGGCTGGGAGAAGTTCGAGCTCGGCGGCCTGGTGGTGGTGCCCTACGTGATCCCAGTCGCGATCTTCTTGGTGATGATGGGCTACTCGATCGCCCGCAGCCGCTAGCCCGAGCGGAGCGCTTTGGGGCGCGACGTGGTGCCGCTGGATTCCACCGGCTTGGAGAGCACGATGTTCCCTCCGGCTTCTTGCCCCTGCGCGTACGCATCGTTACGCGTGGCCCCGCCCCGCCGGACCGTTTGGGTTCGAGGATAGCGGCGCTTGAAGAACGCCGCCCGCTCGGCGCCCGGTACCCACACCAGCCCCTGCTCCTGGAACCGCTCATTCTGCGCGGCGAGCTTCGCTTCGAAGCCCACCATCACCCCGGCGAGGAACGCCTGCCGGTCGCGGTTGGAGGTCTGCTCCGTCGTCTTCCGGTACGCCTCCCACAGTCGCAAGGCGGTCGCCGACAAGAACGTGTGCACGTGTTCGGCCATGGCGAGGTTGGGCTCGAGGCCACAGATCTCGAGCACGCTCCCCCGCTTGCCCTCGCGCGGGCGATACACCGGCACCCAGAGTCCATCGACGAAGAAGTAGGTCGTGAGGATCAGCGCCAGGCGACGGTCATGCTCGAGGATGCGTCCGGATGGGCGCCCAAGGTGCCTGAACCCATAGCGGGTCGCGTCGTCGGGGGCGCCCGCTTCGACCTCGATGTTGAAGCGCAGCATGAGCTTGCGGGCCGCGATCGCAGCCGCCTCGGCCTCGTGCTGGTTGGGGCTCTCGGCCAGCGCCATCAGCTTGCGAATGCGCTGGACGACCCTCTGCTCGGGGTCATCGGCGACGACCGGCGGAGGCGGGAGCTCGGCCCGTGCATGTCCGGCGATCCCCAGCTGCTCGCACACCCGTTGAAACGTCGGCCCGTGCGGAGGCTCGTCGACCCGCATCACCTCGTCGACAAACTGGTGGGCGACTTCATGCTTGAGCACTTCGACAACGACCGCCCACGGGTGCTCGAGGACCAACGGGCGGGAGAGCTCGAGACCTCGCTCGCCCGGACTCCACTGGCCCAGCCGCGCGCGCGTGTCACTGAGCCGAAACACCGGGCGCCGGAGCACCTCGCGGAAGAAAGCCGCGTTGATCGCGTCCCACTCGCCGACGAGGCGCGCAAGCAGCTTGGCCTCCAACGCGGCGCTGAGACCCCCTAAGCCGCGTTCTTGGCCCATCGCAGAAGTCTATACCAGCCCATGGCGAGCGCCGCTGCGCTTGGGTATGCTCGCCTGGCACATGAGCATGTCATCCGAAGGCGGCGGCGACGGACTCTCGGCGGAGATCAACGTCACGCCCATGGTCGATGTGCTGCTCAGTCTGCTGATCATCTTCATGGTCTCGCAGCCCTCGCCGGCGAACGAGCAGATCCCGCTCAACGTGCCGCAGGACTCGGTCGTGCAAAACCCGTCCGACCCCAACGCGTCGCTGCTGGTCTCGGTCGCGGCCGACGGCACGGTCAAGCTCGGCAAGACGCCCATCGCTCCCGGCTACGAGAAGATGGTCGAGGCCTTCAAGAACAATGAGAAGGCCCAAGAAGACGACAAGGTCGTGGTCAAGGGTGACGAGAAGGCCAAGTACGGAGCCATCATTGCGGTGATGGCGGCCGCACGCGAGGCGGGCATCGAGCAGGTCGGCATCGCGTCCGAACGTCTGTGACGCCGGTCCCGCGCATGAGTGAGGCGCTGTTCGTCTACGGCTCGCTGCGCGAGGGCGCCAAGCACGAGATGTTCGAGGTGCTTCGCGAGCACGGCACACCGGCGGGTCCGGCTCGCGTCCGCGGGCGGCTGTACGTCGTCGACTGGTATCCGGGGCTCGTGCTCGATACGAGCGCAGGTTGGGTGGTGGGCGAGCTGTGGACTTCGGTGGCCTCCGAAGCCTGGACGATCCTGGATTTCTACGAAGGCTGCAGCGCCGAGGATCCTCAGCCGCACGAGTTCGTGCGCCGTGAGAGCGCGGTCGACACCGCCGGGGGGCCCGTGCGTGCCCGGCTCTACGAGTTTGCCCGCGACGTCGGCCGGCTCGAGCCCGTGCCCGGCGGCAACTGGCTCACACGTTAGCCCGCTCGTACCGCAGATCTGGGACCGGGGTTGGGCTCGGCGTCGTCCTCTGACTCGCTGTTGAAAACCGCGATGACGCGGACCGATCAGCATGGGTGTCGCAGGGCGCAGCGGCTCAGTCGGTGTCGGTGTCGGTGCTTGTGCCCGTCTCCGTGTCCGTGCCCCCGAGTTCCGCCGGTTGGACGAGGAGCGCGAACTCCTGGAAGTCGGCCGGGGGAGAGCAACCGTTCTCACCCACGGCATAGGCGCCCACGGCCTCGAACTCCACAAACTCGGCCACGGTGGGGACCCCGGACAGCACGGGGTCCGACTCGCCAACGTCGAGTCCATCGATCGACTCGGAGAGGCTGAAGCTCAGTCCTCCCCAAAACGGGTCCGCGTAAGCGCCGAGATCGACCTGGTAGGGCTCGCCGACCCGTGCGTCAGGGAGTCTGACTTGAGAGAACTGGCTCGGGGAGTCCCAGCACTCAGCGTCCTCCTCGATCA
>CAYGTG010000029.1:0-13965 GCA_964352485.1 uncultured Nannocystaceae bacterium
AGTGAGATGAGCTCGAGTCGGGGCCCGAGCTCATCTCACTCCTGGTGGGAGTCATTCGTCATCCCGAGCGCGGTGACTTCCTCATCGACACGGGGATCGACCGAAGCCTCGCCGACGGGAAACCGGAGGCGGTGCGTGGCGCAATCGAACGTCTTCTGGACTCGTTGATGCCGGTCGAAGATATCGCGTCGATGCGCAGGAGATTGTCTCTCGACCTGCGGGGTGTCTTTCTCACGCACACGCATTTCGACCATGTCTTGGGTCTGCCCGATCTTCCGGCGGACCTTCCGATCTACGTGGGAGAGCGGGAGGCACAGCGCGCGGGGTTCGTCGCGTCGCTGGCCCGCCGTGGCCACAAGCGGGTGTACTCGGGGCGAGCGCCTCTCCAAGGACTTCGTGAAGCGGACGGCATCCCGCTGGGGCCATTCTCGCATGTCATCGATCTGTTCGGAGACCGGTCGGTGTGGGCGATTCCAATGGCCGGCCACACCGATGGCTCGATGGTCTACATCGTCAACGCGAAGAGCGGCCCGGTGATGTTCTTGGGGGACACATCACACACGAAGTGGGGCTGGGACCATAGCGTTGGCCCAGGACGGTACAGCGAAGACCGCGAAACCAACGGCCGAGAAGTCGAGACGCTGCGCATTTTCGCGGCTGCACACCCGCAGATCCAGGTCGTGGTCGGCCACGAGTTCTAGGTATCGCTAAAGCTTGTTGAACTTGCCGGTCTCGCCGCCCTTGCGCGCGGTGTAGCGCCCGGCGTCGACCGCCGGCTCGATCGGGATGTTCTCGCGAGTATCTCGGTAGGAGGGGAACTCGCTTTGCGGCTTGCGCCCAACGAACTCGAGCTCGCACCCGCCCATCGTCACCAGGTCACCTTCGCGTAGCGGGGTCGGCTGTACGATCTGCGTTCCGTTGACGTACGTGCCGTTGGTGCTCGCGACGTCGGAGACGGAAAATGTCTCGCCGTCGTCTTGAAAAATGGCGTGCTCACGCGAGATGCCTGCCTCGCCCAAGACGATGTCGCAGGAGGGGTCTCGTCCCGCCACCATGCGGTGCCGCACCTCGAGAAGGGCGCCTGCGTTCGGGCCTTTGAGGACGTACAGACAGGCCCGCTGACGCTCGGCCATGTCAGGATTTCCAAGCTGGTCGATGGACGAAGGCTACGCCAGAAGGCGGCGTCGTGCTGCGGATTTCGGCGGATGCGCGGTCTGACAGGTGTGTTTCGGGGTCTCCCAGCCTCGGATCGAGAACGTCGCGTGATCTCGGATGCCCGTCGTGCGGCAAGGCTGGGGTTCGGAGGCGACGGCGGTAACGTGGGATGAATGGCTACTTTCTGCGACTGCGGCCGTGACGCTCAGTCGTCGAACCGGCGTACACGTGCGTGGCAGTAGGGGGTCTTTCCCGTGCGCGCGTAGTAGTCCTGGTGATAGTCCTCGGCGACCCAGAAATCGGCAGCGCCACGGACTGTGGTGGCCACGTCGTACCCGCGTTCGCGCAGGATCTCGATCAGCTCCTGGGTGTCTTTCTTCTGAGCATCATCGATCGCAAAAACCGCCGAGAGGTACTGGTTGCCGATGTCGGGTCCCTGACCATCTTGCTGGGTGGGGTCATGGATTTCGAAGAAGCGCTTGGCCAACTCGCGGTACTCGACCTTGGCCGGATCGTAGCGAACGCGCACCGTCTCCAGGTGCCCCGTCGCGTGGCTGAGTACGTCCTCGTAGGTCGGGTTGTCGGTGGACCCTCCCATGTAGCCAGACTCCACGGCCAGCACGCCGTCCATCTGTTCGAGGTAGTGCTCCACGCCCCAGAAGCAGCCCCCTGCGAAGTATGCGAACTGTTGGTTCTCGGGAGCTTCGGCTGCACCGCGCTTGAGCGGCGTATCGGGGGCCGGGGCTTGGGTTGAAGCCGGATCGGAGGCGGGGGATCCGGAGCAAGCGCTGAGCCACAGCGCAGCAGCAGCGACCGCGAGCCAGCGGGACTTGGGAAGGGCGACACGTCGTGGGGGGCTGAGCACGGGCGTGGACATCGTCAAGAGTCTACGGGTCCGGGCTTCAGATGCTACGTCTTGAGCCGTGTCCCTGCAGGACCTCGATGTCTTGGTGCTCGACGCCCAGGCCACGGGCGCATCTCCGAGGCATGGCCATCTGCTGGAGCTGGGTTGGGCATGGGCTCAGGCGCGGGAGACGGACGTCGACGTGCGGACGCGGTTGATCTCGCAGCCACCGGGGAGCGAGCTTCCCAAGATCATCACCCGAGTCACGGGGATCGACGACGCAGCGCTCGGACGCGCCCGCCCGATGGACGAGGTCTGGTCCGAGCTCACCGCCACATGTGCCAAGCGAGCGCCTGCCCGAGCCGTCATCCACTGCGCGCGCTTTGAGCTTTCGTTCTTGCAGTCCCGGATGCCGCTGGGGGAGGCGCTGCCCTTTGACACCCTCTGTACGCTCGAGCTCGCCCGGCGGTTACTGCCCGGTTTGCCGCGTCGCGGATTGCGGGCGCTGGCCGGATACTTCGGTCTGGGCATCGAGCCGCTGCGGCGAAGCGAGGACCACGTGCGGGCGACCGCGTTCGTATGGCACCACCTGGCGGCCATGCTCGCTGAGCAGGGGATCGAGGATTGGGACGATGCGCTGGCGCTCACCCACGAAAACGCTCCCAAACGAGGACGCAAGGAGTTCCCGATCCCTCGGGAGACCCGGCTTGCCTTGCCCGAGCAGCCCGGCGTGTATCGCATGCTGCGGAGCAACGGTGACGTGCTCTACGTTGGCAAGGCCACATCGCTCAAACGCCGCGTGAACAGCTACTTCCAAAAGCAGTCGCGCCGGGACGAGCGGATGCTCGAGCTGCTCTCGCAGGTCCGCGACCTCGACGTCACGCTCACCGCCACGCCGCTCGAGGCAGCGCTGCTCGAGACGGACACCATCAAGCTGTTGGAGCCCCCCTACAACGTGGCGCTCCTGTCGGAAATGCGAGAGCCGTGCTTCGTCTCTGGCGACCTGCTCACGGTTTCAAACGTTCGATCCGCGTCGCACCCGATGGGTCCGCTGCCCTCGCCATGGCGACACAGACGCTTCGTGGGCTTGTCGCAGCTTCTGGCAGGCGACACGTCCGAGCAGGCGGTGACGAGGGCGCTTGGGTGGCCGCCCGAGGAGCTGCCCGAAGACGTGTTGGTGCAGGGGCTTCGGAACTTCGAAGCGCGAAACCCCGGCGTCGGGCGCTCGTCCGCCGGGTTCCGGGCCGCGGGGATGCGCCGCTGGAACACGCAGGCTCGCAAGGAGGATACCGCCGAGCGGAGGGAGGAGGACGACGCCTGGGATGCGGCCCGGGTGCTGCGAAACCTCGAAGACACGCTGGTGTTCTTCGCGCTCGAAATCCGACGAGGTGCCTGGCTGCGCCGGTTGAGCAACGCCGCGATCAGCTTCGAAGATGGCGTGCAGCGGACGCTGGTCATGCGAGGGGGCCGCGTTCGGTCGCGATCCGATGGGCATCGGCTCACGCTCGCGTGTCCCGCAGAGCCGACGTTCGACATCGCGACCCATGATCGCCTGCGGGTGCTGAGCACCGAGTTGCGCCGGGTCGTCCAAGGTGGCGGCGCGGTCTGGATACAGTTCTCCGGGGGGCGACCGCTCGGTCCGGACGCCGTCGCTCGCATGCTTCCATGGGTCTGAGCCGCCGCAGCGGGAGGGGCCTTCGCGAGGGGCCCCTTGAGGACTACCCCGCGCAGCAAAGCGTGATGGCGTCGGTGGGCGTCGCGTCCCCGGCTGGCATCCCGTCGGAGGCCTCGCAGATCCCATTGTCGACGGTGGCACCCACGGAATAGAGCGCCGAAACTGAGATGTCGGTGCACACGCCGAACTCCACATCTTGCGGCACGCCGCCGCATGCAGTGCTGTCGTGGGCGAACGCCTGACCTTCGCACGCCGTCGGACCCGAGCATGTGCAGCCCATACAGCTTCGCTTGTCGTCGAACGAGCGAAAGACGATTGTCCGGGTGCTCCAGTCTCCTGCGGGGCAGTCGACACGACCTTCGCCGGAGATACACATCCGCGTGGCGTAGCCGTCGGGGCTTTGCGCGATGCACTCGTCTGCGCCACAGTCACCGCCGCGCGCTGGCGCAGCACACAGCGTACTGGCGGACTCCCACGTCGCCTCGGGCGCGTCGATCCCCGGTGCTGCGGTGCACGACACAGGATTGCCAACCAGCTCCGCTTCCATCCGGATGTCGGCGCCGAATGCATTGTATCCCTCGCAGCCTCCGTTCTGCAGCGAGCTTTGAACGACCGGGGCGCATCCGCTGGTGACGGAGAGATCATACTCGACGCGACAGTCCCCGGCCGTCTCACCGCATGCGCACGTGCAGGTCGCAGGCGCAGCAGTGAGCCCGCTGAACCCCAGGTCCTGTCGAGCGAATCCCGTGGGGCAGTCGATCGGGTTTGCAGCCTCGACGACGTAGAACGGCCCATTCCAGCCCTGAGGAACCGTGGGCGCGCAGACGTCGACGCAGGACTCGTCGTTGCCGACGGAGGTGGAGCCGGCGACGAAGGACGTGGAGCCATCGGCACTTGCGCTGCCCGATCCCGTGCCGTTTTCGGTGTCGTCGCCAACGGATGCCGTCGCTTCGGTGCCCATGGACGAACCGAGCTGATTCGAATCGTTCGAGCCGCCGGCATCGAACGAGCAACCTGCGCTTGCGACGACGACGAGCGCGGCGAAGCGCCGTGCAACCTTCCCCATGGGCAGAGCTTACCAGCGCGGGTCGCTGGAGGGCAGACTCACTGGTTGCAGCGCGGAGGATCAGCTCGCGAGTTCCCATTGTGCGGGGCCGTCAAAGAGAGCTCCAAAGGTGCTCTCGTCCGGATTGACCCACACGACCCTCGTTTGAAACACGGCGACGCGGTCCAAGCGTCCATCGCCGAGTCGGACTCGGATGCTGACGAGGTCCCCGGGCTCCACACCTCCGGGGCCGGCCACTTTGAGCCCGCCCGCACCGATGTCGATGATCCGACCTTCGCCGGTTTCGGCTCCTTCTTCGCCCATGCTCGCGGCGAACCGACAGGGCAGACGAATCCAGCGGCGACGGTTGGCCTTGTTGCGATGCGACTCTCGAAGCACGCCTTCGAGCCGGCGGAGGTTCTCGCGATCTTGAATCTTGAGCAGCGCACCCCCGCTTTCTTTGGCGCGTAGCTTGAGCAGTCGGACCACCGCGTCCAGGGTGCGCAGCGCCGCCTCGTGGCCACGTTCTTCGCCATCGGGCTCGGGGGCGGCCGGCGCTGGCGAAGGCTCGGGTTGCAGCGACCCCGGAACCGGGGTGTGTGCGCGCTGCGAGCGGGGATCGAGCGGTACGGTCGCCAGCTTCATGTCTGGTGGGAGCCCTTCGAACGGGGGCTCCTCGAACGGGGGCCCCCCTTGGGTTACCCGAGCGGTGGGCGGGTCGACGGGCGGCTCGGCCTCGGCGGCTTGGCGCGCCGCGGGAACCTCGACAGTCGCGGCGGAGGCTGTGGTCCTGTCCGTCTCCTCGTGGAGGCTCCATTGGAGCTCGCCGGGCATCGGAGTCGGGAGTCGTACGGCACGCTCCCGCTGATCGCGAAGGTAGGCGGGCTCGGACTCAGATTCGCTTGACCCCCGCGGTGCAGCCGGCTCGCCTCGCGCAGGGGGTGGAGCCTGTTGTACCAGGGCGGTCCGCCCTGGCCGATCCGTCTGCTGCTCAGAGGGACGCTCACGCTCCTGCGCTGCGAAGAGTTCTTGCGTCGCCCGCTGCACAGGCAGGTCCTGCGTGGGAGAGCTGAGGATCTCCGTGGCCATGCGCCGCTTTACAGCGGTGGCGCCCATGGTGTCCTTTGTGGTCAGCTTGTTGAGGAAGATCGCCGAGGTCAGGACCCGACCCTTGAGCTGGTCGACAACGTACTCCGACACGCCGATCGAAATCTTGTCCCCAGTGCGCAGCGGCCTGCGAACAACCTTGAGGCCGTGGACGAAGGTCCCGTTGTGGCTGCCGAGATCCTCGAGGAGCACTTCATCGGCCGTGACGAGGATGCGCGCGTGCTGCCGCGAGACGCTCTGATCGAGGATCTGAATGTCGGCGCTCGCGGAGCGGCCAAGAATCACGCTCTCGCTGAGAACGTAGATGGCATGGGCGTGTGCCCCCCGGACCCCCTTCAGAACCCAGTTCGTCTTGCCGAACATTCGTAATCTCCGCTACCCAAGCCCCGCTCATCGAGGCCGCTCCTCAAGGATAGGTCGGGAGAACGAAAAGCGAAATCGTGACTAGCGGGTTCCGACGCGAACCGAGGTCGGGATGATCTGCACCGTGATGGCGTGGCCGTCGGCCTGGAGCTTTTCAGTGACTCGGCCGAACGAAGCGGTCCGGCTGGCAAGCTCGCCGCCATCGCGGCTGTATCGGAGTTCGGCACCGCCGCTGCCAGAGGAGAGGTCGATGGTGTGCCGGTGGAGGTCGGTGAGCACCTCGAAAGAGGCATCCTCGCCCATGCGGATTGCGCGTGTCTTGGCGCGGTATACGCGGCCGTTGGCTTCACGCACGGTCACCTTGACGACAGCAACGGCGAACTCGGCTGATTCGGCCGCGTTTGCGGTCTGTACCGGGCTTGCGACGAAGGTCGCGGCGCTCAGGGTGGCTCCAAGGATCCAGGCGAACGCTTTGTGATGACGATGTCGGCTCATGTCGGCTTACCCCTCACCGAGTATGACACCTGATCAGGGGGGTTGTCCGGTCACACCGATGTCATCGCGTGAAATTTCCTCGCGGGGCGCGAGATCGCTCGGAAAAGGCGCGATTTAGCGTTGCTGGTCAACACCGATGCCCGGCTCGGCAACGGCCGAGGCGTGCCAGTGAGCGGCCGTCGCAGCGAGTTCATCGACCTGGTAGCGGTGGTACATGCTTGCCTGGCGCCAGGCGAGTAGGGCCGCGGCCACAAGGAGCAGCGCAAGAGCCGCGGTGACCGGAGCTGGGGCTCCGACGTCCCAGATCGGCAGCAGCCACAGCAGCGCCGCGAAGCCAATGCCGTCGTAGGCGGCGCCGAGGATCCAGTAGCGGCGGACCAGCGCGTAGGTCTCGCGAAGGCCGGTTTCTGTGCGAACGAGAACCCACAGTCGGCTGTAGAGCGCGTCCGGTTGGGTGGCATATCGCGCGAAGTCGCTGACGCGCCCGAGGTCGTGCTCGACATAGAGCTCCGCCATGCGCCGCGCGTTGTTGTGGCCCTCGAGCATGGGGAGGCGTTCGAGCCCCTGACGACGCACCGCTCGGCCCAGTGCATAGGTGACCAGCCCGAGAATGTAGGCGGCAATGACCGCAACCAGTGCGCGGTCTGCCGATAGTCCTTCCGGGATCGCGACCCCGTTCTGCGACAGCCAGACCAGGAACGCGCCCAGAGCCGCCGAGCCGGCGACGAAGAACGAGAGGTCAAAGACGTCGAGGACGTCGGCCAGCTTCTCGGCAAACTTGCCGGCGGCTTCAGCGAGGCTCCCCATGGAAGCCATCAGCGTACACGCGGGCGATGGGGGGAATCACCTTTGTGGCGGCCCGGGTCATGGCCGCGCGCACAGCCCTGAACGTGCGGATGGTCGGCCAGGGCGTGGCAGACTCCTCGCGTGGGTGAGTCTCCATCGCTTCCCGACGACCGGTACATCCCGGTGCGGATCGAGGCGCTGCTGGCCGAGATCGCCGCGGACCCCGATCGTTTCGGTGAGGTCTCGAGGACGATCGAGCCCCTGGAGCTGTCGTTTGAGTACGCGGTTCGGCAAGAGACGGCTGCGTTTCGGCGGATGGTCAGCCGCCGCTATGAGCCATTCAACCCGGCACGCGAGACGATCGCGCACGCAGAGGATCCCGAGGACGAAGAGCGCATCACTTCGCTGCGAGAGATGGTCGCGTACTTGCTCGACAAGGCGAACTTCGAACCCCTCGAGGAGGGGCAACTCGAAGAGACGCTTCATCTGGCCAGCACGCATGGGATGAGCATTCGGGTGAACCCGGATCGGGTCGCGTTCATCGATCTGTCTGTGAGGGGCAGGTCCAAGGCGACGCGTACGGTCCGTACGTGGCGGCATCCGTTCTCGGGAGAGGAGCGAACGATCGAGATCTTTCGCCGGCTCGCGGTCGTGTTCCGACCATCTGACGAGGCCCGCGTCAGCCTCAAGCTGTTTCGCGAGATCCCGTTGGAAGACGTGGAGGCGCTGCTGCCCCACGCCGAGCCGCAGATGACACGGCTGGACAAGCTCAAGATCGTGGGCGGTGGGCTTGGGGCGCTCGGCGGGATCGCGACCAAGCTGTGGGCGGTGCTGGTCAACGGCGCCGCGATCGCGTCCGGGTTCATGTGGGCGGCGACGGTGGCGATGGTGGGGTTGTCGATCCGCTCGATCCTTGGGTACCGCCACGCGAAGAAGGTGCGGTCCTCGCAGATGACGCATCATCTGTACTTTCAAAACGTCGCCAACAATGCGGGCGTACTCGATCAGCTGCTCGCGAGCATCGGGCACGAGGAACTCAAGGAGGCGCTGCTCGGATATGCGATCGTGTCGTCCGACGACTCGGTCGTCGACATGGCTTCGTTCGAAGCCGCGGCTCAGGCTTGGCTGCACGAGGCCTTCGGGGTGCGGGTCGACTTCGACGGAGCCGATGCCCACGAGTCGCTCACCCGGCTCGAGCTGTGGTCGGACGCAGACGCCTGGACGCTCGTGTCGCCGGCGGAGGCGATCGAGCGCTTGGATGCTCGCTGGAGCACGCGCAAAGGCGCGGACTATCACCTGCGAGCGTGGCGCGATCATTGCCAAAGGCGCGTCCGGCCACCAAGCTGACACGCACGTTGGATTGAAAAAAAAGTGATCCAACCGTCCCCACGCGCCACTAACGATTCTGAGGACATCCCTGCACCTTGATGGCGGGCGCAGAATCTCGGCCGAAACTCGCCGTAAAGGCCTCTTGCGGGACACCTACGGCGTGTTCTCGGAGGTAACCTCCAGGGGTGAATCCTCGGTTTTGCGAGACCCGCTCCTCCGTTCTCATCGCGCTGTTCATGCTCTGTGGCTCCGGGTGTTTTTCTGACCCCAGCGCAGCTGAGTCGGAGGGGACGAGCACGGATTCCGGCTCAGACAATACGGGGACCACGAGCACGGCAACGAGCGGAGGCACGGGCATGTCCACAGAGACGAACTCGGGCACCCAGTCCAGCTCGGGACCAGCGGGCGAGACCACGACCTCGGACGAAACCACGACGTCCGACGAGACCACGACGACGGACGCGACCACGAACACCGACACCACTGCGGCAGAGGGCTCCGGGACCGACGGAGAGCCCTTCTGCGGGGATGCGCTCGTTCAGGGCCCGGAGGAGTGCGACGACGGCAACGAGATGGACAACGATGGGTGTGATTCCAATTGCGTGGCGAGCGGGGTCGCGCAGGTCTCGGTTGGCCGGACGCACGTGTGCGCGTTGACCCGGGCAAGGACGGTTCGATGCTTCGGGGTCGGGACCGACGGCCAGCTGGGGTACGGGAACACGGACACCGTCGGCGACGATGAGGACCCGTACGAGGCCGGCGACGTCGACACCGGAGATGTTCCGATCGTCTCTGTGCACGCCGGCCGGCGCCACACGTGCGCGCTCCGAGAGGACGGGAACGTGATGTGCTGGGGTGACAGCCAGTCCGGGCGTCTGGGCTATGCTAACGCTGAAGACATCGGCGACGATGAGACGCCTGCGTCAGCGGGATTCGTCAACGTCGGCGGCCCCGTCGAACAACTCACCGTCGGAGACCAACACAACTGCGCGCTCCTCGAAGATGGAGGAGTGCGGTGCTGGGGCCTGAACTTTCAGGGAGCAGTGTTGGGCTACGGTGACATCGGGAACATTGGGGACACTGAGGACCCCGCCTTCGCCGGAGATCTGGAGTTCAACGGCGCGACCATCGTTCAGGTCGAGGCGGGGTTCACCCACACCTGCGCCCTCTCCGATGCAGGAGACGTCTACTGTTGGGGCCTCAACGACAGCGGAAAACTCGGGATCGGGTCGCTCGCAGATGTTCCGATCCCGCTGGAGGACCCCATCAACCTTGGCGGCATGGCACGTCATGTCCTCGCCGGCACGGTGACCAGCTGCGCGATCATGTCGGACGACGATCTGATCTGCTGGGGCGCGGGCGATTTCTGGGCGCTGGGGAACCAGAGCAACGAAGACATTGGGGACGACGAGATCGCCAGCGCAGCCGGAGACATCCCTCTGGGCTTCAACGTGCAGGAAGTCGTGGGCGAAGGGTTTCACCACTGTGCTTTGTCGGAGGCCGGCCAGGTGCACTGCTGGGGCAGCCCTGCGTTCGGCCGTCTCGGGTACGGCAACCTTGCGGTCATCGGAGACGACGAGGACCCATCCGAACAACTTCCCGTAGGGATCGGCGGCCCCGCCATTGCGCTCTCGGCCAACGCGGAGTCGACCTGCGCGCTCAGAGATGACCACCGAGTTGTCTGCTGGGGCCGGAACGACGACTCACGCATCGGCATCCAAGGGGCGCAGAACATCGGAGATGATGAGATCCCCGCCAGCGTTGGGCCGGTACGAATCCTCGACCTGCCGTAGGCCGAAGCGGGGATGTGATGGCGAGCGCGTTGCTCAAGTTGAGCAACGATGATGCCGCAGTGGTGCAAGTCGAGGCTGGGGGCCACGGGGAAGTGTCCGGAATTGTGGGCCGGCGAAGTGGCTGCGGTCCTGCACTGAACCCCGGCATGACCCGCACCGAAGACACCCTCGCCGACGGGAGCTGCGGAGCCGAAGACGAGCGGCTGGCGTTCGAGCCCGGTCAGGCGCTGGGTCGCTACGTGACGCTCGAGCTGCTCGGGATTGGCGGCATGGGGCAGGTGTTCTGCGCGTACGACACCTTGCTCGACCGCAAGGTGGCGCTCAAAGTGCTGCGCTACCCTTCAGGAGAGGACCGGACTCGGCTGGTCCGAGAGGCGCAGGCTTTGGCACGCGTCTCCCATCCGAACGTCGTGTCCGTGTACGACGTTGGCGAGGTCGACGGAGAGGTCTTCATCGCGATGGAGCTGGTCGAGGGCTGCAATCTGCGCGAGTGGTTGCGTGCGCCGGACCGTACCGCGGAGCAGATTCTCACGGTGTTTCGTGCCGCGGCTCGAGGACTTCAGGCGGCGCACGGGGCAGGCATCGTGCACCGCGACTTCAAGCCGGACAACGTCTTGCTGGGTCGGGATGGACGGGTTTGCGTGACCGACTTTGGGCTTGCGCTCCGGGCCGGTGATGCGCAGCCGTCGACCGAGGTTGAACCGAGCGCGAACTCTGGTTCGGAACGCCTGACGGAGACGGGCATGGTGATGGGCACGCCGGCGTACATGCCCATCGAGCAGCATCTCGGGCTGCCAACGGATGTACGGAGCGACCAGTTCTCGTTTTGCGTGGCCCTGTATGAAGCGCTGTACCGAGTTCGCCCCTTCAAAGGTGAAACCGGGCGCGAGCTGGTGCTTGCGATCAAGCAGGGCGAGTTTCGTGGCCCGGGTTCTTCGGACGTGCCACGAAGCGTGCACGCGGCGATCGTCCGCGGGCTCTCGCCGAGGGCGGGGGATCGGTTTGCATCCATGCTGGAGCTGCGTTCGGCACTTCGTCCCCAGGCGCGCCGTTTCGAGGTGAGCTGGGCGCTTGGGCTTGTTGGGGTGCTGCTCGGCGCGGTGGCGATGGGGATCGGCGGTGGTGCGCTCGAGGTGCCAAGCGACGTCGCGCAGGCCGAGCAAGGGATCGGGTCCGCGCTGCAGGGCGTTGCGATGCGGGAAGCGGTGGTGGTGACACACGCGACAACAGCGGCGGACTGCGAAGCGGCGTTTGGGACGGAGCTTGGGGCGCGGATGCTGTGCTTGGACCGCGCGAGCCGGGCTCGCCGGGTGGCTACGACGGCGGGGTAGGCGGGTCAGGTTCGATTCCTGTGCGCTTCCCCAACCCGTGACTCAGCCGCGCCCGGCCTTGTAGCGCTTCTTCTTCACCGCGGCCGCAATCCCCTGGGCGTTGAGGTTGATGTCCATGGCGAGCAGTGTTCGTGTTTCGACGGACTCCAGCCCATGCGCAGCCAGCAGGTCTGCGAACAAGGCATCGACCTGCTCTCGGCAGAATGTATCGATCGTATCGCCCTCCCAATCCGACGCGAACGCTTCCTCCACGATCGCGCCGTACCGGTCCAGCTGTGGGTGCAACAGCTTCGCCACCCCGGCCAGATCCGTCACGCCACCGCAGTGGGTCAGGTACGCAGTCCCGGCCCCGGTTGCGACGATCCGGTCGATGCTGGTCTTGGCCTCCGCGGCGTCGAAATCCGTCGGGGACGTGGAGGGCAGCGCAAACAGCCCCTTGCCCTGAAGCCGCGGGTACACCAGGCCAAATGCGTCCCCCGTGAACACCCCGCCCCCGGCCGGGTCATGAATGCAGAAGTGGTGGTTCGCGTGTCCGCGCGTGTGCAGGAAGCGGAGCTCGCGACCGTTCCAGTCCAGCGCTTCGTCATCGCCCATGATGCGAACGCGAGCTTCGGGGATCGGATCGATGGTCCCGTACATCTCGGCAAACAGCGCCTCGCCGTACACGCCCTTTGCGCTGCGGACCAGCTTGCTGGGGTCGATTGCGTGCTTGGCCGCGGCAGGGTGGGCCAGCAAGGTGGCGTTGGGGCAGGCCTTCATCAGGTCCGCGGCACCGCCGGCGTGGTCGAGGTGCACGTGGGTGATGATCACGTAGTCCACCTGCTCGGGGCTCATACCCTGCTCGCTCAGAGCTTCGAGCATGCGGGGCACGGCGGCGGCGTTGGCCGTCTCGATGAAGGCAGCGCGATCGCCCTGTTGCAGGAGGTACGTCGATACGAAATCGTCGTGGCCGAGGTACTTGGCGTCGATCGTGGTGACGGTCACCGGCGGAGGGTAGCAGTCACTCGGTGGTGCCCAAGGCGCCGAGCATGAGCTGGCGGTCGAAGGTGCGGTTGGCCAAGGCCCTGTGCGGCGGGAATGGCCACGCTCGTGCCTCGTCGGTGATGCATGAGGCGACCGATTCCCGAAGGCCCTCGGCATTGAGCTCGGCCTCGACGGCGGCCCGACCGTCTTCGAAGGTCAGCGTCAGGGTGGCGGAGACCGGGGCAGGAAGCCCCTCGGCGCAGGCGCTCACCTCGTCGAGGTGAGCGGTCACAATGGTGTCGAACATGCGCTGGCCCCAGCCCTCGTCGTCGAGATCTTCGGGAGAAGCGCCGAGGGTGGTGAGCGTACGGACGGCGACGAAGGGCTGGTCTGGGGGATCGCCGACGTAGCCGTACAAGTGTTCCTCCACGCACTCGACCAGCTCGGGGCGAGCGTCGGAGTCGCCGACGATCTCGAGGCCCTCGTAGATCGTACCGACGTCCGGAGCGCCGTGGATCCGGGACCGCAAGACGGTTGCACCGACAAGCGGGATGCCGAGGTCGTCCGTGCAAGCCTGGAACGCCTGCGACTGGGCGTAGATGGCGTCGTCGATCGCCGAGTCCGAGTCGGTGGATGGTTCAGGTGCTTCGGTCGACTTGCGACCCTCCGCGGCCGCCAGCTCGCCGGCGACGATTCGGTTGCGGCGGGCGGCCCAGAGGCGCTGCACCCTCGAGCCCGATGCGTCCGTGGCCGCGGCCTCGGTCGGCGAGCGTTCGGCTGATTCTCCGATGGGCACTGGTTGATCTGCGCGCACCGGCGTCGGGGGAGGGCGCGTTCCGAACCACGCGGCCGCACCAAGCACCGCGGCCGTCACGATCGCGATTGCGACCTTCGCCGCGCCAAGCCAAGCGAACATCGTCCCTGCGCCCAGCGTCGTCTCGCCGAGCATCGTCCCGGGCGAGACCACCGCGGCCGTCCACACCACTTGCTCGCCCTCGAACCGCGCATCCAGCGTACGGCGCAGTCGGGCCAACGTACGGCGCAGCCGCGAGCGGACGGTGGCCGCCGGCATCCCAAGT
>CAYGTG010000029.1:13975-18591 GCA_964352485.1 uncultured Nannocystaceae bacterium
TCTCGTCCCGATCTCCGCTGCGCTGCGGCCATCGAAGTAGCGCTCGAAGACGATCGTCCGGTCGTCTTTGGGCAGCGCCTCGAGCCCCTCGACCAGGGCGCGAAGGACCTCGAGCCGGTCCACCGTGGCCTCCTGGGTAACGCTGGTGGCCGGGGGCCAGGCGGCTTCGCGGGCGCGTCGTGCCGCTTCACTGCGATGGCGCATCCGAAGTCGGTTGCGCAGCGCCGTCGCCAGCCAACCTCGGCCGACGGGAGTCTCCACCCGGCTTGCTGCCAGTGCGACCTCTTGCGCCAGATCCTCCGGATCCTCGTGCGCGATGCGGGCCGCGAACTGCTGCAGCCAACCGAGTTCCGCGAGTGGGCCGGATGAGGTGGTCGTCGTCATGTCAGGTCTGGGGTGCAGACGATGGACCTACCGTTGCACATTCGACTGAGATTTTTCGTTCGCGCCGCCGCGTGGTCGATCGGCTAGTGCCTTGCTCGTCGCGAACTGGATCCGGCGTCGATCCCGCGGAATCAATCCTTAAACCGGTCCGACCCGAGCGGGGACGTAGGAGCATGATGGCTTCCAAACCCCTTCATCTTCTTCGCCCAGCTCGTGGGCTCGCGGGCCTGTGCGCCGTACTCGCCCTCTTTGCGGCAGGCTGCGACGAAACCTCTCCCGAAGCCGACGAGCCGTCGAGCGACCCGGCTCCCGTGGGCGGAAAGGCGGATGCCATCGCTGGCGGGTGTCTCACCGATGAGGAGTGTGGAGCCGGCTTGGCCTGTGATCCTGGGCGGGCAATGGTCGCTCGCTGGATGTCGGAGCGCGGGCTGGAGTGAGCCGTCCGCGGGCTAGCGTCACTCAGCGGTGCCGAACATCATGTCCCACAGCGGGGTGAGCGAGGCGAAGTTGCCCCCGCGCATGCTGACGTGGTGCTTGGCGTGCTTGCGGGCCAGCGCGCTGAACAGTCGCAGGCCGGGGATCTGAATGTCGAGGCCCGCGTGCACGATGATGTTGAGGTTCGAGTGCACGAACAGAATCACGCCCCAGGTGAGCGGGTCGAGCGGGCCCATGACGCATGCCACGGCCGTGAGCAGAAACTGTCCGAGGAAGGTCTCCACCGGATGCAGGAACAAGCTCTCGATGGCGGTCGGCGCCCGCACGATGTGGTGCACGGCGTGGACCTTCTTGAGCCAGCCGACGCCGTGAAAGGCGAAGCGGTGCATCAGGTAGTAGAAGAAGTCGTAGACCAGCAGGATCGCGACCGCGAGCACGAGCTTGCCCGGGCCAAAGGCTTCGGCCGAGTCGATCAGCCACCCGCCGGCGCCGTAGGTCATCGCGAACACCGTGATGCCCGAGAGCACCAGGTTGCCGCCGATGCGCTTGTAGAGCTTGGGGCCCTTCACCTTCTTGGACATCTCGGGGCGGATCCGAAATGGCTGGCAGCGCTTCGAGTTCCAGGCCGCCTGAACGCCGAAGAACATCGCGCCCGAAGAGGCCAGCACGAGGATCAGGATCCAAAGCAGCGACATGTTGGAGGAGGGTAGGGCAAATCGGGCGCTGGATGCCGTGCGGCGAAGCACGAGCACAGCCGCGGACGATCCCGTGGCAGGCGCGCCGCGGAGCACGCGCGCTCGCTGGTCCCGCCAGGGGCAGCGGCAGCCCCGCGGCGAGCCGCTCGAGTGCGACCTCGACGCTGCTAGCCGCCCAGGGAGCCTTGGACGACCGTGATGCCCGGTTGACGGACGGCCTCTTCGATCTCGATCGCGATGACGGCGCTTCCCGGAGGCAGGCCGAGCGAGTCGCTGAGGTCGATCTCGGGCAGCTCGATGCCGCCGAGCGAGTCACCGCCCAGGCCGCCGATGAGGCCGTCGATGAGCGCGCCTTCGAGGACCCCGATGAGCGTCTCTTCGGTAGCGATGGCCGAGTCCTCGTTGACGTTGAGCTCGGTCTCGACCGACTGCAGGTCGCCGATGGCGATCCCGATCTGGCCGTCCTCGGCGCTGATCTCCACGCGAACGACCGCGGTGGTGAAGGCCGTGAAGCTGACCGGCGCGCCCAGGAGCTCGAGGCTGGCGTCGATGCGAATGTCGCCGAGGTGAGCGAGCAGCTCTCCGGTGGCGCAGTCCATGCCGACCGGCGGGAGCATGCCGCTGACGTTCACATCGAGGTTCTGCACGAGGTTGCTCTCGGGGATCAGGTCCGCGGGCAGCGGGAACTCGAGCAGGCCGCCCTTCCAGGCACCGTAGAGGATCTCGTTGATCAGGTCGTCATGAAGACCGATCTCCATGATCGCGGTGCGGGTGAGGTTGACGCTCGCGGGACCGATCTCGCAGCCGTTGCGAAGCGGGAAGCCCAGACCCTCGTGGGCGGGCTCGCCGTCGGCGAAACCACCACCACGAAGGATGATCGCTCCGCCTTGGGGGGGCGAGGGCTCGGGCGGAGCGACGCCATCGTGGAAGTCGGTGTCGCCGAAGTCTGTGATGAGGTCGATGGTGATCGACTCTTTGGGGTTGCCGATGTTGGGCAGGTCGAGCGAGGTACTGAAGTTGAAGTTCTGCAGCCCCTCAGAGAGCAGCGGCGCCAACACGCCTTCGAGTTGCGTGTTGAGCGTGTCTTCGAGGTCGCCCACGGCACCGCCGACGATTGCACCCTGCGCGATCGAGAGCAGGAAGTTGGTCCAGATGTTGTCAGAGGAGATGTCGAGACCCGAGATCGCCGTGTTGGCGTTCTCGATGTCGACGACCAGCTCGTTCGACTCCGGGTCGACGCTGAGCATCACGTCTGCCGTGATGGTGATCGCGTCGATGGTGAGTCCGCCGCTGCTGTCTCCGCCGGCGAGCTGACATCCGAAGGTGGTGCAGTCGAAGATGAGGTCGCCCTCGATGTCGAGCAGCCCCGCGGTCAGCGCGATACCTCCGTCGATACCCTCGAGCGCCAGGCTGGTGTTGGTGACGTCGAGCGACGTCAGATAGATGTCGAAGCCCGCGCTGCTGGCGATCGCCGTGCCCGCGTCGAAGAAGGCCGACGTATCGAAGCCGTCGAAGGCGAGCCCCAGCAGCGAAGCAAGGTCGTTGTAGGGCTGGCTGGGGTCGCCGTCATCGAGACCTTCTTGGCTGAAGTAGATCGCGATGCCTGCGGGCGCCATGCCCTCGACCGGTTCGGTCGGCTTGACGTACCGCGTGCCCCACAGAAACGACTGCACCCGTCGTCGGGTCTGCTCGGCCGAGTCGGCGGTCTCGAAGATGAGGGTGTTGCCGCCGACCGTGGGCGTGACGTCGACGGTGAACGAACCATCGTCGGCAACGTCGACGGTTTCGCCGTTGAGCTGCAGGTCGGTGATGTCACCCTTGAGGCTGGTGACGGTACCGCGGACTTCCACGAGCTCGTCCGAACTCGCCGCCTGAATCGTGGCTCCGCGAGGCGGGTACTCGATATCGATGATGGGCCGGCACTCGACGGTGTCGCCCTCCATGGTGCCGCAAACTCCACCGTCGCCGCACACGTCGACGGTACACGGGTCACCGTCGTCGCAGTCCTCGGCGACCTCGCATCCCGTCGGCCCGCCGCTTTCGGCCGAGTCCGAGTTGGCCGTGTCGCTCTCCGTATTGCTGTTGCTGTTGCTGCCGCTTTCGGTGTCGCCCGACGAGTCTGTCTCTCCGTCGGTCCCTGAGCCGCCCGCCACGTCATCATCGCCACAGGCCGTGGTGGCCCCAACCAGCGCCATGCAAGCAATCCAGTACCTCAACCGCATGGGCACGAGGTTAGCACTGGATGTCACGCCTTGGGTGCGCGCTGGGCGTTCTGAGGCACATCTCCACGCCGGAGGCGTTCGCGCAGGTCGCCTACCTCGGGTCGAGCACTCGGCCCATGAACAAGATCGCGCCTGTGTCGGTGTCGCGGATGAGGAACAGGAACGGGCGGTCAAAGGCCACTGGGACCGGCTTTGCGGGCATGCCTCCAGCCCGGCCCATCACCACCGCCGTAGCCGCGGCTGCTTCGGTACCGCGTTCGTCGACCTCGATGAAGCCCTTGTGGAAGACTTTGTCGATCTTGATGCGCTCGTCTTCGGGGGCAACCATCCCCTCGAACTGCGCCGTATCCGTGAACGCTCGCTTCAGGCCAAGCGCCTCGAGCGGCTCGCTGAGTTCGGCCGAGCTCGCGGGCTCGACCCTGAACTTGGGCATCGATAGAGCGACGCGCTGGTGCGACATCGCGGATGACCACTTCGCCACGGAGTCTGTCCCAAGCGAGGCCTCGAGTGCTCCGAGCCCGTCGGGCTTGTGAGGCATGGCGAGGAGCATCGCGAACGTGCCGCCGGCGTAGGGCAGCTCGACCAACGTGGCATCGTCAGCGACCGCGTACTTGAACGTCTCTGTGCCCCGCATGGTCGGGACTTCGATCTTCTCCATGCCGTTTGCGACGAAGGCCGCGTCGTGGGTGGCCGCTTCGTTGAACGGCTCCTGCCACTGAGCCTTGAAGTAGATCGCGTTGGCCAGGACGAGCAGCGTGTTCTTCGTCAGAGCTTCCTTGGGAATGAGGTCGCGGATGCGCTCACGCGTTCGGTCTTCGACCCAGCTGTTGATGTGGACTCGAGCGTCTTCGGAGGCGCCAAAGTCGAGCCGCTCCAACGG
>CAYGTG010000030.1:0-18579 GCA_964352485.1 uncultured Nannocystaceae bacterium
GTGCAGGGGTCGACGGGGCGGGGTTGGTCGAGCGGGCGGAAGGTGGCGGGGCCACGCGCTTTCGGCTCGGCAAAGACGCGGTCGTTCGCATCGAATAACGGCTCGCGAGCCGGGCGCGATTGCGGGCAGACGTGGTGCTCACTGTCCCAGAACGAGTCAATCCGGCTTTCAGAGCGCTCGTAAGGGTACTCGCGCAGACGAAGTTTCCTGTGACGAGAATGCCGGCTCGACGCACTAATAGTACGTGGACTACAGGAAGTGTCTGATCCCGATTTTCATGGCCGTCTCGGGGTGCGGCGAGGACCCGGCGACCGCGGGAGACGATTCGACGAGCACATCGTCCGGACAAACCGGGCCGACGGTCGGTGGTTCGTCGTCGTCGGCTCCGGGGAGCATGGCTTCGACCGATGCTTCGGCCGGAAGCGAGAGCGGCACGACGCTGGTGGACCCGTCCTCCACCACCGTGCCGGTGGACACGACCTCGCCCGACACGAGCACTTCGCTGTCCTCCGACGAGACCTCGACGTCCGGTGAGACTTCGACCTCCGGGGACCCCGTGGTCTGCGGAGACGGCCTGCAAGACAGCAACGGGGTCTGCCTCGGCGATGGGGTCGACTTCCCGGCGGGGGCATCCGCGGCGGCGATGGTGTCGGGGGACTTCAACGGCGACGATCATGTCGATGTCCTGCTGTCCAACAACGCCGGCGACAGCGTGGTCTTGCTTCCCGGGTTCGGAGACGGGCAGCTGGGCGGCCCGCTCGTGACTCCGCTGGCGGTCGGTGCTGGGCCCCAAGCGATGGCGGCGGGTCTCGTCTCCGACGATGATGTCGCGGACGTGGTTGTCGCCAACGCCGGCAACAACACGGTCTCGATCCTCTCCGGGAGCGATGTGGGATTCTCCGAGCTCGTCCTGCCCACGGGCGGATTGCCCAGCGACGTGGCGCTGGCCGACCTCAATGGCGACAACCGACTCGACTTCGTGTTGGCCAATGCCGAGGACGAAGTCTTCAGTACGTGGACCGCGACGGACATGGGCTTGTTCGAGCTCTCCGACGTGAACGATGGCGGCCAGATCCCGTTCATCGACACCGTGGTCTTGGGGGAGGTGGCGCTCCCGGGCGATATCGACGTCGTCTTCTCGGGTGACCACGTGGTGGGCGCGTCGCCGGGCAACGGCGACGGGTCCATCGGCGAGACGGTGTTCGTGGTCGCAGACCTCTTCGCATCTGCCGCGCACATGCGCGGGGGCGACCTCAACGACGACGGCGAGCTCGACATTGCCATCGCGACGGCTGTGGGGGTGGTCGTGCTGTTGGGAGATGGTAACCCGCTCGAGCCAGGCTTCGACGAGGATCCGCTGGGCGCCCACGACACGGTGGTCGACGTCGCGATCGCCGATGTCACGGGCGAAGGCAATGAAGACGTCGTCGTTCTTGCGGCCGGAGATTCAGAGCTGGTCGTCTACCCGGGGCTTGGAGACGGCAGCTTTGGTACGCCCGTCACGATCGTAATTGGGGACGACGCATCTGCGCTTGCCGTAGGCGATCTCGATGGGGACGGGCGCAAGGATGTGATCGTCGCCGACGCCAGCGCCCAGAGTGTGACCGTATTCTTGGTCGAGCCCTGAGATTCAGAGCCGTCGAGCCATCACGGCGTTGGCCGGTGGCCACAGGACGACGACCGTGGTGCCGGACCGACGAAGAACGGCGAGCTCCGTGCCTGGTGGGGGCGCCTCGGGAAGTGGAAGCTCGAACCGGGCCTGGACGACGCGACCCACCGCGTCGTTGAACTCGGTCACGATCTTCACGAGTTGGGTCCCGCGAATGTTGAAGACGTCCCGCGTTCGCTCGCGGGCGGGGAGTGCCTCCCCCTCGCGCAGGAGTCGCGTGAGGCCGGACTTGTTGACCGACCAGAACAGCAACACCGGCCCGATCACGAGCATGGTGAGCGGGCCCATGATCAGAAGCGCTTTTCCGTAGCTCCCCAAGACGGAGCCGCTGTGACCCCCGCTCGCATCAGCGGTTCCCGCGAGCAGCCACAGAACCACGCCGAACGCGACGAAGCCCCAAACCAGCTTCTTGTTGTTCTTTGCGTTGTGCTCGACGTAGGTCTCGACGAGCGGCTTGGGCCTCGGGACGGGGGCAGCGATGAGCGCCTGGTGTGGCGAAACAGACATCGGGCTACGCGTGTGCGGCGGCGAGGCTCGCTCGAAGCTCGGCCTTGCGGGCGTCGTCCACGAAGCTGGCCTCGATCGCGTTGTCGGCCAGCAGCCGCAGCTGCGCGTCCGACAGACCCAGCGCTTGCTGGCACTGTACGAAGTTGTCGGTCATGTAGCCCCCGAAGTAGGCGGGGTCATCGGAGTTGATCGTCGCGCACAGACCCGCCTCGAGCAGCTGCGGCAGGTTGTGTTGCGACAGATCTTCGAAGACGCGCAGCTTGGTGTTCGACAGCGGGCACACGGTCAGCGGAATTCGCTCGTCCGCCAGCCGCTGCACCAGCTTGGCATCTTCGAGGCAGCGCACGCCGTGATCGATACGCTCGACGTTGAGCGCATCGAGTGCGCCCCAGATGTACGCGGGCGGTCCTTCTTCGCCAGCATGGGCGACGCGGCGCAGACCCTCGGCCCCGGCCAGGTCGAACGCCTCGGCGAACCGCTCGGGTGGGTTGCCCAACTCGGCGCTGTCGAGTCCAACGCCGATGAAGTGCTCGCGGTAGGGGAGGGCGGCGCGAAGCGTCTGCACCGCCGCCTCGCCCGAGAGGTGCCGAAGGAAGCACAGAATGAGTGAAGAGCTGATGTTCAGCTCGTCGTTCGCCTTCCGGCACGCGGCTGTGAGCCCCTCGATGACGGTGCCCATCGCCACGCCGCGGTCGGTGTGAGTCTGGGGGTCGAAGAAGAGTTCGGCGTGCTCGACGTTGTCGCGATGGACCCGCGTAAAATAGGCCCACGCCAGGTCGAAGAAGTCCTCTTGCTCTTGGAGAACGTCGGCGCCCTGGTAGTACAGGTCGAGGAAATCCTGCAGGTTGCCGAAGTCGTAGGCGGACCGCAGCTCGTCGACGGACGCGTACGGCAACGTGACGCCATTGCGGTCCGCGAGCGCGAACATCAACTCCGGCTCGAGCGTGCCCTCGATGTGAAGGTGCAGCTCGACTTTCGGCAAGCGTTCAGCAAAGGACGTCATCGTCGGGGAGGATACTTGGGCTCAGTCCCTCGTGTCTCCGAAGAAGTACGCGAATCCGATCCCCATGAACAGGCCTCCGTGGTCTCCGAGATCGAAGCCGAAGCCCGGGCCGTTTGTCGTGCCACGCTTGGCGCCGATTCCCCGGCCGGGGTTGGCGTCGAACTCTCCGTTCTGGTCCGGTTCGCGGTTGCCCGGGATGATTCGGAATGCGACGCCGAACTCGGGGATGATCGCAACGCGTTTGCCGATGAACAGCTGAACGCTCGCGGGGATCTCCACATCGATCTCGAGCGGAGTGTCGAGCGTATCGGTCTCTTCTTCCTCGAGTTGACCCAGAAATCCGAAGTATGCGGACACGCGGGTGCCAACGCCGAAGTCAGCGTAGACCTGCTGGGTGCGGTCGCCTTGGAATGGCCAGTAGAAGAACTCGGGTCCTAAGCCCATCGCACCGACGGTTCGGGTGCGCTCGAAGTCGCCGTTCTCGTCGACGTCGCCGTGGGAGAAGGTCGCCGCTCCGAGGTTTAAACCGACGGTGAATCGGTCCACGGCATACCAGCGGACGAAGAGTCCATTGAGACCCGCGAGCGTTCGCATCGCACCAAAGCCCACGCGGTTCTTCATCTCAGCCGCGGGACTGCGCTCCTTCTTGGCCTTCGCCTTGGATTTCGCATTCCTCTTCTTCTTCGGCTTTGCGCTCGCGCTCACGCTCACGGAAGCGTCGGCGTCCGCTGCGGTGTCATCCGCTGCGGCGTCATCCGCTTTGTCCTGGCCCGATTCCTCGGCGTTGTCTTGATCTTTTGCCGGAGCAGCGGCGGCAGGCGAGGCGATTGCGAGCGCTACGCCAAGTGCAGCGGTGAGGGTGGCAGGACGTGCGAAGGGACCCCGAACAAGCGAAGGCACGCGCCGAGTATATCCATGGTCGCGAAGTCGCTCATGAACACGATGCAGTACATGTGCGTCGCGGGACATACCTTGTCGTGCATGCGGGGGGAGGCAGCACCGTCATTGGGGGGCATGGACCCTTTCGCGTTCGGTGCATGTCGCTACACTGGTGATGGATGTTGGGCAGGCTGCTAGCGATCGGACTCGGCGCTGTCGCGTGCGTGGGGTGTGGCGATGTCATCGGGCTCGACGCAGGCGACCCGGCACGCGGACCTGGGCAGCTCGTCGGAAACGCCGGGCCGATCACGGACGGGGTCTTCCGCGGTGGGGCGGATGTCATACCCGAGCCACGGGACGTCGAGGCGCCGGCCGAGGGCACGATCGTAGACTGCGATGGCGACTGCGCCAGCTACTGCGACACGCTCCCGCTCGACAACCCGGTCAACGTTGGCATGTGCCCGGTCTCCTGGGGTGTCGGCCTCGCGACAAGACCCGTAGAGCGCGGCGAGGCGTGCCGACGCCTGTACGCAGACCTGCTGGGTCGCTTTCCCAGCGCCGAAGAAAGCGCGACGGTCTGCCAGGCTGAGAGCTGGGGACAAACGGTGTCTCAGCTCCTGGCGACCGATGAGTTCGTTCGGGTTCAGCAGCTGCGCTGGGCAGACCAGCTGCTCTACAACAACCGCGCCGTCAACTTCGAGCGCGCCTACGACATGGACGAGTTGGTGGGCAAGGCCTTCGAGGGTCGTGTGGCCTGGGACGAGTTCGCCGCCGTCACCAGTGCGCACCCCGTCATCATGCGGCGGCTCGACACTCCCGTCGACCGGGCAGAGTTCATGTTCGAGCTGTTCCTGGGCCGCCCGCCCTACGAAGGCGAACGCAGCGACATCGCGCGGCTGTATCGGCTGTGGAACAACGGCTACTTCGACCACCCGCACGTGGGGCGGCTGCCGGATTCGTACATCGAGTTTGCGTGCGTCGACGAAGACGGCAACGCGGACCCGGCAACCATCGGCGAATGCACGAGCGTGCTGTGGGGGCACCAGGAACTCACCCTGCGGCCCGACGCAAAGCGCCTCACCAAGTCGGGGGAGCTCGAAGGCCTGTTGTGGACCGGCAAGCTGCTCCCCGAGGAGTGGAAGAAACTCCAGCTCCCCGGGCGCATCATCGCGAGCGATCCTGCCTTCTGGGAGTTTGTCGTCGAGGAGACCCTCACGCGCTACTTGGGATACGACCTGGCGGTCGATGCTCCGGCGGTTCGCCACGAACTCGTGAAGTATCTGCTCGAGTACCAGGGCGACATCCGAGCCCTTCACTACGCGATCGTCACATCCTTTGCGTACTTGCAGTCGTCCAAGGGCGGCGCACAGACCGAGCGTCGATGGACGTACGGGCCATACAAACAGATTCAGGTCGAGGGCTGGATCGATTCGCTCAAGGCCACGACCGGGGCCAACTTGGCCCGATGCGACCATCGGCTGCCGCACCCGGAGGACTACCTCGAGCCGGACGAGGACGAAGACGGATACGGAGGTGGGCTCAGCGGTTGGGCGCTCGCGCTGATTCGCAACTCCCGGTGGCAGGTGACCGACGGCCTCGAGGTCGAGGACAACTACCGCAACCTGGCTCGTACCCTGGGTGGGTGTCCTTCGAACGAGGTCGGTGGCCGGTTCACCACGATCAGCGTGCTGAATACGGCGGTGCAAGAGTCCTTCGTCGCCGAGGTCTGCGGTATCGGTGATGCTGGCGGTGTCGATCTCGGACGACTGATCCCCGATGGAATGAGCGGCGACACCGTGCTCGACGATGCGACCGCCGACTCGATCCTGGCCTATCAGCAGGCTGTGTTCCTGGGGCGGAGTCCCGACGAGGAAGAAATCGAAGAAGCCCGCGCTGCCGCCTCGCAGTGCAACCCCGCCCCTTGCACAGCCGAAACGTTTGCGCGTCCGCTGTGCTTTGCCCTGCTCTCCAGCTCGGAGATGCTCTTCTACTAGGAGGCTCGCGACCCATGGCACGTTCCAAGTTTTCGCGACGACGACTTCTACAGGGCGCGGGTTTGACCGCCGCCGGTCTGGCCGTCCCCCATCTGTGGATCCCACGAGAGGTCAAGGCGACCGAGGCGTTCGGCACCGCCAAACACCTGATCTACATTCGCCTCTCCGGTGGCTTCCGCTTCCCGGTCGCGTTCAACGGAGCGGTCGGCGAGCAGTTCAACCCGTTCGGTCTCGCCAGCGGCGTTGCCAGCGGCACCGAGTGGGGCGTCGGGCGGATGCTCGACCAAAACGAGTGGCGCACCGAGGAACTCGCCGGGCTCGGCATGAAGCGCGTGCCCGAGTTTGCCAACGAGATGACCGTGATCCCGTGCGTCGATCATGAGCCGCTGTCCGGCTCCGCCGACGGCAACCACGCGACCGGTCTCGAACGCTTCCTCACCGGTGAGGTCGGGGGCGCGACGGGTCTGTTCACGATGTTGGGGTACGGCTTGCGCGAGCGGACCGACGCCGACACGGCCGCCGGCATCGTCAATCTCCCGCCGGTCATCATGGGAGAATCCGGGATGGGCCGAGGCTCGGGTGCTTACGCGGCGTACCGGCCTGCGGTGTTGCGCGGGGATGACCTGGACCGGTTCGCGGCCGGCTCGACCGAGCAGCTTCCCGACTGGGCTCGCTCGATGGCCGAGGGCTACGACGTGCGGAACAAGGAGCGCCACAACCCCGCGCATAGCTCCACCGTCGATGCCTACATCCGCTCGCGCGAGGCGACCCGGGCCTACGCCGACATCTTCGCCAGCGACATCCTCAAGGTCAGCGAGGGCAGCGGCGAGGTGTTCGATGGGCTGAGCAACGGCGAGTTGGCGACGGTCTTCGGGGACTCCGGGGGCGGTCGAGCCATCCATCTCGCGCTGCGCCTGTTCCACTTCGGCTGCCCCGCGGTCTACATCGACCAAGGCGGCTACGACATGCACTCCGACGAAGAGCAGGATTTGCCCGGTCGGATGGAGGAATTCGTTCAAATCCTCTCCGCCCTCGAGTGGTCGCTCAAGCGGCTCGAGCACCCCAGCGGAGGCACCTACTGGGATCACACGATCATCGCGGCGGGCAGCGAGTTCTCGCGCAGCGCGCGTGGGGCCCGGTTTAACTCCGCCCGCGGAAGCGACCACGGAGGTGACTTTGCCACCCGCTGGATGTCGATGCCGTTCATGGGTGGACCCATCGCCGCCAAAGGGCGAAGCCTCGGCAGCACCAACCCCGACGACCTCAGCCCAGTCGGCGAGGTGTTCTCGTATCGTTCCACCTGGAAAACGATGATGGATTTCCTGGGTGCGGAGAGCTCTGAGTTCTTTCCCGCGGATGACCCGTATGACGCGCTTTGCACCTAACGTCGTTCTCGCGCTCTTCGCCTTGGCCGGGTGCAGAGATACGGTCGACTACAACAGCGGCCGGATCGATTTCGATCCCGAGCGGCCGGAGGTCCCGGAGTCCGAAGACGTTGCGCCCTACGAAGGGGATGATGAGACGGTCCTCGATGCCCAGATGCGATTTCCGACCGGGCTCGATCTCCACCAGAAGGTGATCTGGAGGACGTGCACCCCCAACGGTGGCGTGTGCCACAACGCCAAGGAGTACCCGGATCTCCGCACGCCGGCCAACCTCGCGTCGGCCTTCGAAGCTCCGTGCAACGTGCAGCCCGGCGAGCCCACGTCGGTGTTCGACGGGTGCGAGCCCAGCGGTGACCGGATTCGCTTCACCGGCAACCTCGACACCGAGCCGGTGGAGATCGCCTACGTCGAGCAGATCGCCGGTGAGGAGATCGACGACTTCGATCCCTCGAACCTGGCGGCGGATGCTCCCGGACTCCATATCCACCTGGTCACGCCGGTCCAAACCGACCGCGACGGTGGCTGGTCCACCGCGCGCTTCGTCCGGACCTTCGTCGAGGGTGGGGAGGTCGACGAGATCACGTATGCATCCTACGAGACCCAGTGGGCGGTGCTCGACGGCGGCACACACCTGATCGGCAACGTTCGCGAATACCAATCCGAAGAGGTCGAAGAGCTGATCAACGTCGGGATCGAGGAGGCGGATGCCAACCGCAACGGTGTCGCCGGAGCCACGGCCGACATGGGGGTCTCGATGCTCGTGCCGGGTCGTCCCGAAGACAGCTACTTGATCGCGCGCATTCGTGGGGAGATGCACGACGCTCCGATCCCCGGTTCTCGGATGCCGTTGGCCAACGCGCCGCTGAGCATCTCCGAGATGCTCGGGCTGTACTGCCTCGTCGAAGGGTGGCCCGAGGGCGCCGACCAAGCGTACCTCTCCGGCCCAATCGACTACCGCAACTGTTCCTACTCCGAAGACCCCGAGGCCCTCAATCTGCTCGGCAACGGCGTCACGTGGCAGGCGAGGGTTCGGCCGATTCTCGAGGCGAACTGCGGCGGCTGTCACTCCGAGGCTGAGGAACAGGGGGACCTCGTGCTGGTGGGTGATGGTGTCTACGAGCGGCTGCTCGAGAGTTCGGCACAGCTGCCCGACCTCGCCCTGATCGAGCCCGGCGATGCTGAAGCCAGCTACCTCTACCAGAAGCTGATCGGGGCCGATGGAATCATCGGAAACACGATGCCCTTCAACCCGCTGACAGGCGTTGGCCAACTGACCGAAGCGGAGCTCGGCGACATCCTCACCTGGATCAGCAACGGCGCGGTCGAAGACCAGTAGGCGGGCCAGCTCAACCGTTGCAGTACGGGGGGACCCACTCGGGCAGACCGGCCTCGTACGGGTGCGGGTCGACGCCGAAGGGATGATCGATGAGGAAGTTGTACGCGTCGCGGCGGCGCCAGACATCGATCTCGTTGTCGGGGTAGCCGTGGCCCGTGCCGTGGTCACAGATGATCGCGTCTCCGCCGCGCTCGGTAATCACGTTGTAGTACAGCTGCGCCGCGGCGCTAAACGACAGGCCACTGACAACGTCAGAGGCGCCACCGTGGAAGATCAGAGACGAGGGGGTCGCGTCGGGGTTCTCCGAAGCCGCGCTGCTGTAGACGCCGCCGGAGTAGACCACCGTCGAGGCCATGTACGAGCTACGCAGGATGCTGGAGATGCCGACGTGCAAGGCGCCCGCGCTGAAGCCAACACCGTGAATGCGATAGGGGTCGATGCCGGCGTCTTGAACCGCACACGCGACCATCGAGTCCATCATGACCAGGTCGTTCTGTGCGCTGCCGCTGACGAGGAACCACTCGGTGCCTGCGCTTGGATCCGAGAACGGGGCGATGACCATGCCTCCGTTTGCGACGACGTCGGTGATGGCGTCGTCGGTGACGGTCGCGGTCGCGCCGTCGGGGTCGCCACCGCCGCCGTGGAAGAAGAACACCAGCGGTCCGCCTCCGCCCTGGGCGGGGTCGTGCCACACCAACGCGTTTCGGCTCCCGGATCCGACCGGGAACGCGAGGTCGGCAGGGTTGTCGCCCTCCCCGAGGACAAACTCGGGGCACTCGCCCTGGAGCTCGGGGATCTGCGGCGCGCCGGGCTCGTTCCCGGTCTCCGAGTCCGTCGACGCGGTGGTGTCGATCGGGCCGGTGTCATCGGTGGGGTCGGTGTCACCGGTGGGGTCCGCCGTCGTGCTTCCGCTCGCGTCGGCCGATGGGTCTCCTGTGGTCGCGCCCTGCGAGCCTGCCGCGGTCGGCGATGTGGACGGGCCTGCGTCGGCGGTCGTGGCATCGGCGGCCTCCGTTTCGCCGTCGGTGTCTCCCCCGTTCGAGCTGGAGCCACATGCGCCGAGGAGCGCGACACAGGACAGTGCGAGCAGTCGCGAAGCAGTCATCTCGACAGACGGACGGGACATCGCGGGCAAGGTTGCACGCGGCCGGGTGGATATCCAAGCTGCACCCATGCCCGCCGGCCCTGGATTCACGCCCGTCGTCGGCGGGACAATGCGGTCTGGACGGAGACGGGCTACTCGATGCAGTACTCGGGAATCCAGCCGGGCAGGGCCCCTTGATAGGGATAGGGGGCGATGTCGAACGGGTGGTCGAGCAGAAACTGCCACGAGTACACGCGCGCGTCTGGGATCGTGTGCGCGCCGCCGTGGTCGCAGATCACGGAGTAGCCCCCCAAGCTCTCGATGTGGCTTCGGTAGCGCTCGCTGGCCTGTTGGAACGAGATGACGACGATATCCTCCGGGCCTCCGTGATAGATGAGCGCGGGGAACGGGCGCTCGGGAGCGTCGCTGACGATCTCGGGGTTGAGAATTCCGCCGGAGTACGTCACGACCGACGCGATGTAGGAGCTGCGCCGCATGCTGACCTGACTCGTCTGCAGCCCGCCCGCGCTCATGCCCAGCGCGTGAATTCGGCTGGGGTCGATGCCGGGTCCCTCGGCCGCGCAGCCGACGATCTCATCCATCAGATGGATGTCGTCCTCCTCCTGCCCGAGCACGAGGTACCAAGGGAACTGGCCGGCTTCGGGGTCGGCAACCGGCGCCACCACCATGCCACCGCGCTCCAGGATGTCGTCGATGCCGGCCTGTCCGATTCCGAACTCGGCTTCGAGCGGGTTGCTACCGGTGCCGTGCCAGTAGAACACCAGCGGGCCACCGCCACCAGCCTTGGGGTCCACCCAGACCCGGGCCGAACGCGGTCCAGTCTCACCCGGCGCAAACTCCAGCGTCCCAGATTCGAAGCTCGGGCAGGCACCATCGGGTGTGGGGAGCGATTCGGGCTCTCCGAACGAGGGGGCCGGCTCGCCAGTGCTGCTGCTGCTCTCGCCGCCGTCGCTGCTGCCCGACTCGAGCACCGCGCCGGTCGAAGATGAGGACGAGCCCAGCTCTGTCGTGGAGCCGCCCTCTTCGCTCGAGGTCGTGCTCGAGCCAGCATCTGCGGCCGGGTCCTCCTCCGTGCTTCCGCAGCCAAGCAAGGTGATGACGAGCAGTCCAACGGTCCCCGAGCGCATCGCTGGAGCATCGCATGCCTGCACGCTCGATCGAAACGGGCCAAGGCCGGGTTTTGGCCACGAGCGACCGGGCTCACATCCAGTCGATCATCGCCTGGAGCTCCGCATCGCTCAGCTGTGTCTCAGAGAATGACGACATGTAGCCCTGGCGCGGGTCGCTGACCTCGCCGACGCCTTCGCGCACCTTCTCGCGCATGTCGTTGAGGTCCTTGTCGGCGATGTCCTTGTCGATCACGCCGCCGGCGAGGGGATCGGCGCCGTGGCAGTTCGCGCAATAGTCGGCGTAGAGTCCGGCGCCATCGGCGGGCTGCTCGAAGCTGTCGAGCCAGTCGTAGAGCTCCACGAGCTGCGCATCGCTGAATAGGTCCTCCCCATAGGCGGCCATCGCCGAGTTTTCGAACTCGACGCCCTCTCGGCCGGTGCGAATCACGTACGTGGAGAGTTCTCGGTCCGGGTGACGAAGCTCGTAGCCGAGTTCGGTCCCCTCGCCTTCGAGGCCGTGGCAGCCCGAGCACAACGACGCGTAGAGTTCGGGTCCGGTCGGGATGGGCAACGGGTCGCCGCTCTCGCTCGAGCCTTCATCGCCACTGCCGCTGCCACCGTCACTGTCTCCTGTCTCGGCCGTTGTCCCAGACGACGTCTCGGTCGCCGCGTCTCCAGTGTTCCCGCCGGTCCCGGTGTTCGTAGCTTCAGGCGCAAGCGGATCGTCGGACGAGCACGCGGCTACGAAGACAAGGAGCAAGACAGCACGGCGCATGCCCCAAGGTTCCCGCAGTTCGCCGTTCGTTACGGTTTTGGTCTGGGTTTTCTGCGGTCGCGGCGAGAACCGTATCGTGGCGAACGCTGTCTGCACCGCTGTGAGGCGCACTCGCTCCCTACTTGCGGAGCTCGGCCAGGATCGCGTCGACGTTCTTCTTGGCGTCGCCGAACAGCATCTGCGTGTTGTCCTTGAAGAACAGCGGGTTTTGGACGCCCGCGTAGCCGGTGCCCATCGAACGCTTCATGACGACGGTCTTCTCCGACTTCCAGCACTCGAGCACGGGCATGCCGGCGATCGGGCTGTTGGGATCGTCGAGGGCACTTGGGTTGACGATGTCGTTGGCCCCGATCACCAGGGCGATGTCGGTCCGCGGGAAGTCGTCGTTGAGCTCGTCCATCTCCAGCACGATGTCGTAGGGGACATTGGCCTCGGCCAAGAGGACGTTCATATGTCCCGGCAAGCGTCCCGCGACGGGGTGGATGCCAAACCGGACCTTCTTCTTCTCCTTGCGCAGGATCTTCACGATCTCGCTCAGGGAGTGCTGGGCCTGGGCCACGGCCATGCCGTAACCGGGGATGATGATGATCGAGTTGGCTTCCTTGAGGTAGCCCGCCACCGCCTCGACGTCGGTGGGGACCGCTTCGCCTTCGACGACCTGCGCGGGGCCTTTGGGCGCCCCGCCATCGGAGCCGAAGCCTCCGAGGATGACGCTGATGAACGAGCGGTTCATCGCGGCGCACATGATGTACGAGAGGATGGCGCCGGAGCTTCCGACGAGCGCGCCGGTGATGATCAGCAGGTCGTTGCTCAGCATGAAGCCGGCAGCCGCGGCGGCCCAGCCCGAGTAGCTGTTGAGCATCGAGACGACCACGGGCATGTCGGCGCCCCCGATGGCCATGACCATGTGCACACCGATCACGCAGGCGATGCCGGTCATGATCATCAGCGGCATGAGGCCGGCTGGGTTGCCGCCGTCGGTGACGGCGTGACCAGCATCGATGAACATGTAGCCAAGCACCAGCGAGCCCACGACCATGCCCAGGTTGAGCATGTGGCGAGCGGGGAGCATCAGCGGCTTGCCACTGATGCTGCCGCGCAGCTTGGCGAACGCGATGATCGAGCCCGTGAAGGTGATCGCGCCGACGAAGATGCCCACGAAGATCTCGACTTCGTGAATGGTCATCTCCACCGCGGTGAGCTGCGGCTGAGGCCCGAGATAGGTGGCGAAGCCAACGAGAACGGCGGCCAGCCCGACAAAGCTGTGCAGGATGGCGACCAGCTCTGGCATGGAGGTCATGGCCACGCGCTGGGCCAAGAATCCACCGATGAGCACGCCGGGAATGATGGCGCCGGCGAGCATTGCGTAGCCTTCGACACCGGGTGTTGCGGCGGTGGCGACGAGCGCGATGGCCATGCCGATGATGCCGTAGAGGTTTCCGCGCCGGGCGGTCTCCTGGGACGACAGTCCTCCGAGGCTGAGGATGAAGAGGATCGCTGCGGCGATGTACGAGACGGTGATCAGAGATGCGGTCACGACGGTCTCCCCCTATTTGCGGAACATCTGCAGCATGCGCTGCGTGACGAGGAAGCCGCCGGCGATGTTGATCGTGGCGACGAGGATGGCGAGGGCGCCCAGGATGACGGTGGCAGAGCCCGGGGAGCCCGAGATCTGCAGCATGCCGCCGATGACGATGATGCCGCTGACCGCGTTGGTCACGGACATCAGCGGAGTGTGAAGGGCGGGCGCGACGTTCCAGATCAGCTGCCATCCGACGAAGATGGCCAGCACGAACACGGTGAAGTGCGACAGGAACGACTCGGGCGCGCCCAGCCCAATGCCGAGCAGCGCGACGCCGGTCGCGATGAGCGTCCAGGGGATCTTGACCGGGGGCTCGTTGGCCGCGGCTTCGGACTCGTCCGCCTCTTCGACCTTGGGTTCCGGCTTGGGCTCGGGCTTGGGTGCCGCGGCGGGCTTGGGCTGCTCCTTCTTGGGAGCAGGCCAGATCATTTCTCCCTGGTGCACGACGGTGCATCCACGCACCACCTCGTCCTCGAGATTGAGGTTGAAGCCTTCAGCCTTGCCCAAATCGTCGAGCAGGTGGCAGATGTTGGTGCCGTACAGCTGGCTGGAGGTCGCGGGGAGTCGGCTCGGCAGGTCGGTGTAGCCGACGATCTTCACGCCCTTGTAGTCGATGACCTTGCCTGGCTCGGTGACCTCGCAGTTGCCTCCGCGCTCGGCGGCCAGATCGACGATGACCGAGCCGGGGCGCATGGCCTCGACGGCTTCGGTCTTGATGAGAAGCGGAGCCGGACGCCCGGGGATGAGCGCCGTCGTGATGATGATGTCGATCTCTTTGGCCTGCTCGAGGAAGAGCGCCATCTCGGCGGCGATGAACTCCGGGCTCATCACCTTGGCGTAGCCGCCAACACCGGTGCCATCTTCTTCGAACTCGAGCTCCAGGAACTCGGCGCCCATCGACTCGACCTGCTCCTTGACGGCGGGCCTTGTGTCGAAGGCACGAACGATCGCCCCGAGTCCGCGCGCGGCTCCGATGGCGGCCAAACCTGCCACGCCCGCGCCGATGACCATCACCTTGGCGGGCGGCACCTTGCCTGCGGCCGTGATCTGCCCGGTGAAGAAGCGTCCGAACTGCTGCGCCGCTTCGACGACCGCTCGGTATCCGGCGATGTTCCCCATCGAGGACAGCGCGTCGAGCTTCTGTGCGCGCGTGATCCGAGGGACCTGGTCCATCGCAATCGCGTTCACCTTGCGGCCCTCGAGCATCTTGATCGTGGCCTCGGCCTCAGCCGGCCACAGGAACGAGATCAGCGTGCTGCCCTCGGCGAGCATCTCGGCCTCTTCCTGCCCCGTACCTTCGTGGTACTGCGGCGGCCGGACCTTGGCGACGATGTCGCATTTCCAGACATCCGAGGGCATCTCGACGATGCTCGCGCCAGCCTCTTCGTATGCGGTGTCGGGGAAGCTGGCCAACACGCCAGCGCCCTTCTCGACGACGACCATGAAGCCCTGCTTCTTGATCATGCGCCGGACGGTGTCGGGTGTGGCCGCAACCCTCCGTTCGCCCTCGTAGATTTCCTTCGGGATACCGATTTTCATAGGCCGACGCCGCCCAGGGGCGAGCGACATTTAGCAGGTTATTCAGCGGATTCCGAGTGTTTGCCCCTGGTATCGTCTCGGCTGTGAGCGACGACCCTCTCACGCACTTTGACGAGGCCGGAGCGGCCCGCATCGTCGCCATCGATGAGAAGCCGGAGACCCCTCGCGCAGCGACGGCGCGGGCGCGGGTCCGTATGGCACCCGCCACGCTTGCCCGGATCGAGTCCGGAGCCGTCGGCAAGGGCGACGTGCTCTCCGTTGCCCGTCTTGCGGCCATTGGAGCCGCGAAGGGGACCGCGAGCCTCATTCCGCTGTGCCATCCCGTCCGCCTGACGAGCGTCGAGGTCGACTTCGCCATCGTCCGAGACCTGCCGGGCGTCGAGGCCCGCGTCACGGTACGGGCGGTCGATCGCACCGGGCCCGAGATGGAGGCCATGGTGGCCGCCTCGACCGCGGCGCTGACCATCTACGACATGTGCAAGGCGATGGACCGCGGCATGGAAATCCTCGAGGTCGCGCTTCTATCCAAGTCGGGCGGGAAGTCCGGCGAGTGGACCCGCGAGGCGGCCGAGGTGTCGTGAGCGGGACTCGACCTATTCGTACTCTTCGATCTTCGAGGGGAAGTTCGGGGTAAGGCTGGCGGGCTCGTCTCGCATCGGTTGCGCCTCGCTCCGGTTGCGAATACCGGTCTGCAGCGACTCGTGGGCGATTGGAGTCTTCGTCTCGAGGACCTTGTTCAAGGCGTCGTCGAGGGCCCGAAGCTTGCGGTGGTGGGTGTCATCGCCCGGCTTTACGGCGTAGTTGTTCGATTCCGCGTCCGGGGAAGCAGGCGCGGAGCCTCGCCGTGCTTCAGCGGGGCCGGGACGCGAAACGTCGGATCGCGGACGCTGTGGGCCGGGCTTGTCGAGCAGCCGGACCCATGGCTTGGCGTCCGATCGCAACGTCCGGGCAATGCGCTCGAGGCCTGCGATGGCCGATGCTGCGTCGGCGTAGCGATGCGCTCGCTCGCGCGCGATCAGCTTGCTGAGCCCAGCGTTGATCAGTGGAGGCACAGACGGCGGAAGCGGCGGAACCCGCCCAGCCACGTGCGCCTTCATCAGGGTTCGAGCATCGGTCGAGGAGAACGGTGGCGCACCGGTCAGCATCTCGTAGAGGACCATGCCCACCGAGTACAGATCGGCCCGGCCGTCGATGTCCTCGCCCAGCGCCTGCTCGGGGCTCATGTACGCTGGCGTCCCGACGATGGCACCGACCTTGGTCGTGAGTCCGTCGGCCAGCGCTTCGTCGACGATGCGGGCGATGCCGAAGTCGACGATCTTGAGCAGATCGTTGCCGTGGTGATCCTTGGTGACGAACAGGTTGTCGGGCTTGAGGTCACGGTGGACCACGCCATGACGGTGGGCATGGTCGAGACCGCGCAGGACCTGCAGCGTCAGCGCGATGCACTGCGAGGGAGGGAGCGGCTTGCCGAGTACCTTGGCGAGCTCCCGGCCCTCGAGCAGCTGCATCGCCATGAACTTCAGCCCGTTCTCCAACTCGCCGCAGTCGAGCACCGCGCGGCAGTTGGGGTGGTCGAAGCCCGAAGATGCGCGGGCTTCACGAGCAAATCTTGCGGCGATCTCCGGGTTGTCGCCGTACTCGGGGCGTAACACCTTGATCGCGACCGCGCGTCCGAGCCCCATGTGCTGTCCGCGGAACACCACTGCCATGCCCCCGATGCCGATCAGCTCCTCGACAAGGTAGCGGCCAGCCACGACTTTTCCCTGCAGCTTGAGCTGCCGCGGAAGTGCGACGTGCCGGCTCGCCATCGTCCTTGATGATATCAGGCGCGCTGTGGAGCAGGGGCGGCGCATCGTGGCACCTTCATGCGCTTTTTGCGCCAGTCACCACTCCGTCCCGGTCGGTGCAGGACGGCCGCACCCAGAAACGCCAAGCGGGCCAGCGAGGCCTACTCGACCGTGACCGACTTGGCGAGGTTGCGCGGCTGGTCCACGTCGGTGCCCTTGAGATCGGCGACGTGATAGGCGAAGAGCTGCAGCGGGATGCTGGCGACGATGGGCTGCAGCAGCTCGTGCACGTCGGGCACGAGCACCACGTCGTGGGCGATATCGGCGATGGCCGAGTCTCCGACGGTGGCCAGCGCGATGATCTTACCGCCGCGGGCGCGCACCTCTTCGAGGTTGGAGACGACCTTGTCGTAGCCGGGGCCGCGCAGGGCGATCACGACGATGGGGACGTTGTCGTCGACCAGGGCGATCGGTCCGTGCTTCATCTCGCCGGACGCGTAGCCCTCGGCGTGGATGTAGGAGATCTCCTTGAGCTTCAGCGCGCCCTCGAGGGCCACCGGAAAGCCGAGTCCGCGGCCCAGGAACAGAAAGTCGCGGGCGTGGGAGTAGCGGCGGGCCACTGTGCGAATCGCCGCCAGCTGACCGAGCAGGTGGTTCATCGCCTCGGGCAGGGCGCTGAGGCCCTCGAGCATGGATCGCTGGGCGTCGTCATCGAGCTTGCCGGTGAGCTTGCCGAGCTTGATCGCGACCAGGCTCAGCACCACCAGCTGGCTGGTGAACGCCTTGGTGGAGGCGACGCTGACCTCGGGCCCGGCGTGGGTGTAGAGGACTTGGTCTGCTGCCCGGGCGATCGTGGAGCCGACCACGTTGCAGATCGCCATCGTGCTCGCCCCGCGGCGCTTGGCCTCGCGCAGGGCGGCGAGGGTGTCGGCGGTCTCGCCGGACTGAGAGATGACGACGGCGAGGTCACGCTCGGAGACGATCGGGTCGCGGTAGCGGAACTCGCTGGCGAGATCGACCTCGACCGGGATGCGAGCCAGGGCTTCGATCTGGTACTTGCCGCACAAGGCCGCGTGCCAAGACGTGCCGCAGGCCAGGATGATGATGCGATCGAACTTGGTGACGTCGAGCACCACGTCGTCGAGGATCACGTCGGGCACGACCATCGTGAACCGACCCGACATGGCGTCGGAGAGTACGCGCGGCTGCTCGTGAATCTCCTTGAGCATGAAGTGCTTGTAGCCCTGCTTCTCGGCGGCGACGGGGCTCCAGTCGATCTCTCGGCTCGGGCGCTGGACCGGCTCGCCTTTGGCGTCGAACATGCTGTAGCCGTGGGCGGTGACGTGGGCGAGGTCGCCGTCTTCGAGGTCGACCACCGTGCGCGTGTGTTCGAGCATCGCGACCACGTCGGAGCCGATGAACATTTCGCCCACGCCCACGCCGAGCAGCAGCGGCGCGTTTTGGGCGGCGACGACGATCTCACCGGGCGTGTCGTCGTGGAGCACGCAGATGGCCCACGTTCCCTCGACCTGCCGGAGCGCGGCGCTGACGGCTTCGCGAAGGTTGGCGGCCGTGGCCATCTTGCGCTCGACGAGATGCGCGAAAATCTCGGTGTCGGTCTCGGAGTCGAACACACAGCCCTGGTCCTGAAGGCCGCGACGCAGGCTCATGTGGTTCTCGATGATGCCGTTGTGGACGACGCTGACCTTGCCCTGGCGGTGGGGGTGGGCGTTGGATTCGGTGGGGCGACCGTGGGTCGCCCAGCGGGTGTGGCCGATTCCGGTCGTGCCTCGGAGCGGTTCACGAGCGAGTCGTTCTCGCAGGTTTGCCAGCTTTCCCTCGCACCGCGCGATTGCAGCGCCGTCGATCGAAGCGGGAATAATCTTGGTTCTGTACGCATCCGAACGCT
>CAYGTG010000031.1:0-18548 GCA_964352485.1 uncultured Nannocystaceae bacterium
GAAGAAGGGCAAGAAGAAGGGCAAGAAGAAGGGCAAGAAGAAGGGCAAGAAGAAGAAAGGCTGATCCCTTCGAGCCCTGCACGCTGGTGTAGCGACGGCCAGCGCGCAGGTCTACGATTTGTCGATGAGCGGAAGACCCTCGGCGGGCGACGACGCGCTTGGCGTTTCGCGGGACGCGCTTCGGACGATCATCGGCGGGCGGTCCGCCCTCGACAGCACGCGATTAAATGTCGTGTCTGCGGAGGACGCGTCGGCGTTCCTGGAGTCCTACGGCTTCGACCTCCGGGAGCCCGAGCAGCGAAAGGAGCTGCAGGCGATCCGAACCCGTGCGCTCAAATTCTTGGAAGGCGAGCTGGTCCTGCCGGGGCTTGTGATCGACGACGAGGTGCGCCGCATGAGGGACGTGCGGCGCTTGCTCGTGTGGGCCAGCCATACGGACGCGTCGTCGCGCCAGCGGTGGTCGTGTGCGCTGCTTCGAGTCATGCACACGTGTGCACACGCGCAGTCCTTCACGGATGTCGCATTCGGAAGCCAGGTTCAGGCGGCCGTGGAGCGGCGTCTGAGACCCCACTTGCATCTGCGTGAGACCTGCACGGCGCTGGGGCAGGGCGAGCACGAGATCGAGCTCGAACGGGTGGAGTTCCGGGAGGCGAAGTCCTTCTCCTCGGTGATGGTCAAGCTTCTCGGGGCCGCGGAGAACGTCGCCACAGAGATCTACGACCGGCAAGGCGTCCGTTTCATTACCCGGAGCCGCCTCGATGCGTTCTTGGTGGTGCACTACCTGCGTGTGAACCACATTGTGATGCTCGCGAACGTGATGCCGTCGCGGTGCCGGAATACGCTGCTTGATCCAGACTGGTACGACGCACAGATGCGGCGGATCGGCCCGGCGGCGGAATCGCTGACTCGGCGCGAGCTCCTCAGCTGGCTGCGACGTCTGGCCGAGGAGCAGTCTCCCCACCGGTCCTCAAGAGCGCACAACCAGTTCAGCGGGGATGGGTTCCAGTCGATTCAGTTCACCTGTCGCGAGATGCTGCGTCTGCCTGCTCGAGACGGCTTGCCCGCCGGGCGGTTCTTCTTCCCGTTCGAGGTTCAGATTCTCGACGCGAAGAGTGACGCCGCGTCCCGCACCGGAGAGGCTTCCCATGCCGCCTATCGCGGGCGCCAACTCGACTCGGCGCGAAAGCGCGTGTTTGGCGCTCTCTTGAGATGACAACGGTTGCCTAACCCTTACGTAAGGGTTAGGGTTGGAGAGTCGCGGCCGGGGTTGACAGACCGCAGGCGCACCTACAGACTCCCGCCGCCAACCCAGGCCCTACGTACACGTAAGGGTTAGAGTTCATGACCACCTCTGCACACATATCGCACCGCATGAAAGTCGGCGAGCTTGCCCGGATGACCGGCAAGACCGTCCGTGCGCTGCGGTTGTACGAAGAGATGGGTTTGCTCCAGCCCAAGCGATCCGAGGGCAACTACCGCCTCTACGGCGCCGATGAGGTGGCTCGCGTCTACTGGATCGCCAAGCTCCAGGCGCTGGGCTTCTCGCTGCCTCAGATCCAAGGGCTGCTGGAGACGGTCGAAAGCTCTTCGTCGGGTCCCGACGCGATGCAGAGCCTCCGCGAGAACTTTCGCGGTCGACTCGCTGACACGCGCACCCAAGTCGAAAAGCTGCTGCAGCTCGAGCGCGATCTCTCCGAAAGCCTTGCCTACCTCGAAGGTTGCCGAGCGTGCAGTCACGACCATCTCGTCGATGGCTGCGTCTCGTGCGATGGCGTCCACTCGGACACCGAAGTGCCATCGCTCGTCGCGGGCATCCATTCCCCAACGACGGGCCGGAGCACCTCCGACGTCGTGCAGATTCGGTCCTTCCAGGACCCCACAACCCGGTAAGCCACCATGAGCGTCCAGACTCCCGTCTATTTCGACTACGCCGCCACCTGTCCTGTCGACCAGCGTGTGGTGGACAAGATGTTGCCGTTCTTCACCAAGGCCTACGGCAACTCCGCCAGCCGCACCCACGCGTTCGGATGGGAGGCAGAAGAAGCCGTCGAGAACGCCCGCGAAGAGATCGCCAAGACGATCGGCGCTGACCCGAAGGAGGTCACGTGGACCAGCGGCGCGACCGAGTCCAACAACCTCGCCATCAAGGGCGTCGCGGAGTACTTGGCCGAGAAGGGCAACCACATCATCACGGTGAACACCGAGCACAAGGCCGTGCTCGACACCTGCAAGTTCCTGGAGCGGCGCGGCGTCGAGGTCACCTACCTCGAAGTCGACAAAGGCGGACTCGTGACCCCGCAGCAGGTCGCCGATGCGATCACCGAAAAGACCGTGCTGGTCTCGGTGATGCACGGAAACAATGAGACCGGAGTGGTCATGCCGCTGGCCGAAATCGGCAAGGTCTGTCGCGAGCACAAGGTGCTGTTCCACACCGACGCGACCCAGACCTTCGGCAAGCTTCCGATCGACGTCGAGGCGATGAACATCGACTTGATGTCCATCTCGGCTCACAAGATTTACGGTCCCAAAGGCGTCGGCGCGCTCTACGTCCGCCGCCGCAAGCCTCGCGTGCGCCTGGCAGCTCAGATTCACGGCGGTGGGCACGAGCGCGGCAACCGCTCCGGCACCCTGGCCGTGCCGAACATCGCGGGATTCGGCGAAGCTGCCCGGGTGGCCCGCGAGGACATGGAGCAGGAGATGAAGCGCATCGGCGAGCTTCGGGACTACATGAAGCACGAGCTCACCAGCTCGATCGACCATGTGATCCTCAATGGGCACCCGGAGCACATGCTGCCGGGCCACCTGAACCTGAGCTTCGCGTACATCGAGGGAGAGTCGCTTCTGATGGCGCTCAAAGACGTTGCGCTGTCGTCCGGCTCGGCCTGCACCTCAGCAAGCCTCGAGCCTAGCTACGTCCTGCGGGCAATGGGCCTCAACGACGAGCTGGCGCACTCCAGTCTCCGCATGACGATCGGCCGCATGACCACCAAAGACGAGATCGACTTCGTCGTGGGTCTGCTCCGCACGCACGTCAGCCGACTTCGCGAGATGTCTCCCCTGTGGGAGATGGTGCAAGAAGGCATCGACCTCGACTCCATCCAGTGGGCTCACCACTAGACTCTGCCGGACCCTGGCACCCTCGAACCTCAAGGATTCAACACCATGGCGTACAGCGAAAAGGTCATTGAACACTACGACAACCCCCGCAACGTGGGCAGCCTCGACAAGACCGACGACGGCGTCGGCACGGGCATCGTGGGTGCTCCTGCGTGCGGCGACGTGATGAAGCTGCAGATCAAGGTCGAGAACGGCGTCATCAAGGACGCGAAGTTCAAGACGTATGGTTGCGGCTCGGCGATCGCCAGCAGCTCGCTCGTGACCGAGTGGGTCAAGGGCATGAGCATCGAAGAGGCCGGCTCCATCAAGAACAGCCAAATCGCCGAGGAGCTCGCGCTCCCGCCCGTGAAGATCCACTGCTCCGTGCTTGCGGAGGATGCGATCAAAGCGGCGATCAAAGACTACCAAGAGAAAAACGGACAAGCGCAGTGAACGCAGCAGCCGCATCGCCAGACCCGTCCGCCGAGTCTGCCGCGCCCGTGGCCAACACGGTCGTGGTCACGGCTCGTGCGGCCAAGGTCATGCGAGGCCAGCTCGAGAAGCGTGGCACGCCAAGCGCTGCGATTCGCTTCGGTATTCGCGGCGGGGGATGCACGGGCTACTCGTACATGTTCCAGTTCGAAGACGGAGACCCGCGGTCCAGTGACCACGTGGTCGAGGCATTTGGTGTTCGCGTGTATGTGGACCCCAAGAGCATGGTGCTGGTCAAAGGCACCCGTCTCGACTTCGAGACTGGAATTCGCGGCCACGGATTCCGCTTCGAAAACCCCAACGTTGACGACTCCTGCGGCTGCGGCGAGTCGATCTCGTTCTAGAGGGCGACGCCTCGCTCGTCACCAAACCCCCTTGTACGGCGGGCACCTTCGCGGGTCGTCCCTCAACGCACCATGGACCATTTTGAACGGCTGGGGCAGCCGCGCCAGCATGCACTGGATCGCGACGCCCTCGAGACTGCGTACCTCGAACGGGCGGCGAAGGCTCACCCTGACAGGGTTGACCAAGACGACGAGTCCGCCAAACGAGCGGCGATGGAGAAGAGCGCCGCGATCAACGAGGCGTATCGGACGCTTCGAGACCCCGCAAAGCGTGCCGAGTACTTGGTGAAGCTCGGCGGGCGAGACCTGGACTCCACGGACCCTGAGATGGGGGCGCCGCAGATGCCGCAAACGTTCTTGATCGAGATGATCGAGCACCGTGAGCGCGTGGCCGAGGCCCGCGGTGCTGGTGCCGATGCACTGGACGATTTGCGGGATGAGGTCGACAGCCAGCAGGGAAGCGCCCTGGACGAAGCCGTCGCCGCGATCGCCAGCGGGGATACCGAGGCGGCATCCCGACATCTGGTGGTTCGTCGCTACCTGCAGCGGCTCCTCGACGAGATCGACGACGAAGGCTGAATCATGAGTGATGACTTCGACCCAGGAGCTCTGTTCCAAATCGAGGAGCCGACCGCTCCCGCGGCATCCAAGCGGGCGCCGGGCCGCGGAATCGGTATCGACCTTGGGACCACGCACAGCCTCGTCGCGTTGGCACCACATGGGCAGCCACCGCGCGAGGTCAAAGACGCTCGCGGAGATGACATTCTTCCTTCGGTTGTGTCCTACGTCGGCCAAGAGGTCGTCGTGGGCGCGCAGGCACGGGCTGCGCAGGTCGCCAACCCGACGCGGGTGATAAGCTCCGTCAAGCGTTTCATGGGCCGGGGGCGCGACGAGGTGGGGGCGCATCCGTACCCGATGGTCGCGCCCACCGATGATGGGGACAAGGTCGTTCGCTTCGACATGGGGGCACAGCGCGCGGTCACGCCGATGGAGGTCTCCGCGGAAATTCTGCGGGTGCTCAAGACCCGGGCCGAGGCCGAGCTCGGCGAGTCGATCGACGGCGCGGTGATCACCGTTCCCGCGTACTTCGACGACGCTCAGCGGCAAGCGACCAAAGACGCCGGCCGCATCGCAGGCCTGAAGGTCTACCGTCTGCTGGCCGAGCCGACCGCGGCCGCTTTGGCGTACGGACTTGACCAGACCGAAGGCGGCAAGCAGGGCCTCTTTGCGATCTACGATCTTGGCGGCGGCACCTTCGACATCAGCATTCTGCGCCTGCGCGAAGGGGTCTTTCAGGTGCTCGCCACCGGTGGCGACTCGGCGCTGGGCGGCGACGACTTCGACCACGCGCTCGCGACCCACCTGCTCGAGGCGGCCTCGGTCCAGACGCCCACAGCGCAGCAACGAGAAGAGGCGTTGGCCGCTGCGAGGAGCGCAAAAGAGCGCCTCAGCGATGCGCAGACCGTGTCTGTGGACGTGCCAACGTGCGGCCTGCATGGCTTCGGGGTGACTCGGGAAGTCTTTGAGGCACTGATCGACCCGATCGTGCGACGGACCGTCAAAGCGTGTCGACAGACGCTCAAGGACGCCGACGTGGGTCCCACAGACCTGCATGGGGTCGTGTTGGTCGGAGGTTCGACGCGGGTGCCCAAAGTGCGGGCCGTGGTCGAGAAGACCTTCAAGCGGTCGCCTCTGTGTGACCTCGACCCGGACCGCGTCGTTGCGTATGGCGCGGCGATTCAGGCCGATATCCTCTCAGGCAGCGCTCGCGAGGGGGTGACCCTGCTCGACGTCGTCCCGCTGAGCCTCGGGATCGAGACCATGGGCGGCATCGTGGAGCAGCTCATTCCGCGCAACGCGACGATCCCGATCGGGGCTCGCCAGGTCTTCACCAACTACTCCGAGCAGCAGACCGGCATGGTGTTTCATGTGGTCCAGGGCGAGCGCGAGCTGGCGACCGATTGCCGCTCGCTGGCGAAGTTCGAGTTGCGCGGCATCCCGCAGCTGCCGCCCTCGATGGCCCGGGTCGAGGTGGCGTTTCAGCTCGATGCGGACGCGCTGCTCACGGTGACCGCCAAAGAGTTGATGACCGGGGTCAAGCAGACCGTCGAGGTCAAGCCGACCTACGGGTTGGACGAGGCCGCCGTTGACGCGTTGGTGATGGAGAGCCTGGACAACGCCGAGGCCGACTTCGAGGCCCGCAACCTTGCCGAGGGGCGAGTCGAGGCCGGTCGAGTGTCGCTGGCGGTTCGGACCGCGCTCGAGGAAGTGGGGCACATCGAGAACCTGCTCCCCGCCGAGGAGCGCGAGTTGATCGTCGCCGCACTGGTCGCCACCGACGAAGCCATGGCCAACCCAGGAGGGACGCCGCGCGAACTCAAGACGGCGCGCGAGCACCTCGAGAGCGTGAGCGAGGCGTTTGCGCGCCGCCGGATGGAGCGGGCGCTGTTGTCCGGCATGGAGGGCAAGTCCCTCGGTGAAATCGAATCGACCCTGGCGGCCGAAGAGGCGCTCGAAGAGCGACGCGGCAGCCACACCCCCCAACAAACCTGAGCCCGAGATCCACGATGCCCAAGATCACGTTCGTCGACCCTGAAGGCGCCACCTCCGAAGTCGAGGTCAAGGCCGGATCCTCCAACCTCCTCGAGATTGCAGAGGAGCATGGGGTCAAGCTCGGTTCCGCCTGCGGGGGCGTTTGCGCCTGCTCGTCCTGCCATGTCTACGTCAAGGAAGGACTGGACTCGCTCGAAGAGATGGAGGAAGCCGAGGAAGACCGCCTGGACATGGGCTTCGATGTCCGGCCGAGCTCACGCCTGGGCTGCCAATGCGTCGTGCAGGAGGCCGACCTTCGGGTCGAGATCAGTCATGAGTCCCTGCAGACTTGGTACAACGAACATCCCGATCGTCGAGACGAGCAGGTCAAATAGGGACGTTGGCGCATGGCCGTCCATCACCATCGGTTGCAGGTCTATTGGGGCCATTGTGACCCGGCGGGCATCGTGTACTTTCCGCGGTTTTTCGACATGTTCCATGAGGCCATGGAGACATGGTTCTCCGCGTGTCTCCAAGCGCCGTACGACGATGTGATCGTGCGCCGCAAGGTGGGCTTTCCCTCGGTGCATACCGAGGCGGACTTCAAGAAGCCAACCGCGTTCGGGGAGTCGGTTGTCGTCGAGCTTCGACTCGAGCACATCGGGGCAAGCTCGTTGCGACTCGGCTACCGGATCCGGGGAGCGGATGACCCCGACGATGTGCGGGGGACAGGGGCGACGGTCTGCGCGGTGATGGATCTTGACCCCGACTCGCCGCGGTTCCGGCGTTCAATGCCACTGCCCGAGGATCTGCGAATCGCCATGCAGGCGTTCAGGGACGCGGCGTAGGTTCGTCCACGCCGTAGATGCGACGCAGCTCGGCTTTGAGCGCATCCTCGTGCGCACGCAGCTCGGCGCGTCCTGGTTCATCGTCCTCGCTCAGCTCGTCTTCGACCCGCTCGGCGGCGGAATGCCCCCGCATGTAGATGTCGCGCGCGAGTTCTTGCTGCGACGTATCGAGTCGGCGTAGTTCGACGAGCGTATCGTCGAGAATCGCCTGGGCGTTGGAGCGAGCGTGCGGGCCACTGCCCTTTCCGAGCTTGAAGCCCGGCGGAAGCGAGGGCGGGTGTTCGGGAGCGCGACGCGGCGATGGCGGTGTCTCCCTGAGCTGCGTCGCGGTACGCTCGGGGACGTCCGCGGCTGAGGTTGTCGCCTCAGCGCCGACCCCAGCTGGGTCCTCATGGGCTTCCAGCATCATGAGGGCTCCGACGAACGCGGCGACGGCCGCGATGCCGAGCGCGATCAAGCCTCGACGCATTGCCCTACAACCTATCAGCGCCTCTGACGTCGCGCGAGCGTCACCGCGCAGTGGCCGGATGCCGATCGCGTGACGGCCGCGGGGGCGCCGACCGCCCCGATCCGACCGGCTCCAGCCGGCTGCCGCGTCGTCGTCTGGACCGATGCCAAGCCCCGGCGGCATGCAGTCCTGCGGTTGCCGTGCGTCCGAGGAACGTACGATGATGCCGGGACGATGCTCGAGTGCCTCTCTCCAAGCCCTGCTCCGCGCAGACGCCCCATCGTCCGTGACGCCGCCGATCTCGGCGCACGGGCGTCGCGTCGGCAGCGGGCGGAGACTCGATAGGAAGCGATGGCACCGCTCGTACGATTGGGCGCGCTGGCCCGTCGCGGATTTGGACGCATCGTGCCCGAGCCCTTCGTCATCGCCGTGGGGCTCACGACGACCGTGCTGGCCATGGCGCTCGTGGTGGGGACGCCGGTGGCGGATGTGCTTCGCGCGTGGAGCGGAGGCGAGGGGCTGTGGGCGCTGCTGACGTTCACGATGCAGATGTGCGTGATGCTCGTGTTGGGTACGGCACTGGCGACCACACCGGCGGTGCACAAGGGCATCGCCGCATCGATTGGCTGGGTGAAGACGCCGCGCCAGCTTGTCGGGGCGACGGCGTTCATTGCGATCGGCCTGGCGCTGCTGAACTGGAGCCTCGGCCTGATCGGCGGTGCGATCGTGGCTCGCGAGGCGGGGCGTCTCGCGAGGCTGCGCGGCTACTCGCTGCACTACCCACTGCTGTGTGCGGCCGGGTACAGCGGCTTGATGACTTGGCACGGTGGGTTCAGCGGAAGCGCGCCCTTGAAGGTGACGACGGCCCAAGACCTCGCCGAGGTGTTGGGGCCGGCGCTCGCGGAGCGGGTGGGGACCCTCGGGCTGGAGTCGACCATTCTCAGTCCGCTCAACCTCGTGGTTTCGGGGGGACTTCTCGTGTTGGGTCCGCTCGTGTTCATGGGGATGACGCCGGGCGCCGATCCTGACGCCGAGGCGGCCCCCGAAGCCTCCATGCCCGAGGATGCGCAAGAGACTGCGCCGGTGGGGATGCTCGAGCGCATCGAGCGGTCGCGGGCATTTTCCATGCTCCTCGCGCTCCCCCTGTGTGCCGCCTTGACGATGGTTCTCGTGGACGGCGGACTGCTTCGTCTGTCGTTCAACACGGTAAACCTCGCCCTGTTCGCGTTCGCGCTGCTGCTGCACGGACGGCCGGACCGGTTCTTGCGGGCCTGCGACGAGGGGGCCCGAAGCTGCGGGGGGGTCATCGTTCAGTTTCCGCTCTACGCGGGCGTGATGGGCGTGATGAAGGCGGCCGGACTCTCTGCGGCGCTGGCCGGCGCATTCTCCCAGGTCGGACCGGGGACGTTTGAAGCGCTCGCGTTCGGCTCGGCCGGTCTGCTGAACCTGTTCGTGCCCTCGGGCGGCGGTCAGTGGGCGGTGCAGGGACCCGTGCTGATGCAGGGGGCGCTGGCGACCGGCATCGAGCCCGGACGGGTCGTCATGGCCATGGCCTACGGCGACCAGTGGACCAACATGCTGCAGCCGTTCTGGGCGCTGCCTTTGCTTGCGATCACTGGGGTGCGGGCGCGCGACATCATCGGGTATGCCGCGGTTTGGATGGCGGCGGGCGGGGTGTGGATGCTCGGCAATCTCTTCGCCGGGTAGCCGACAGGACACGCCTGAAGTAGCCTGCGGCCGTGGTCCAAACCGCGCGCACCTTGGCTTTCTGCTTGCTCGTCGCCGGCTGTGAGCAGCAGCCCTCGCCGCCGCCCAAACCACCCGAACCCGCGCCGCGACAAGCCCCTGAGGGCGTCTCGGCTGCCGTGCTCAACGAGCACGTCGATTTTCTGGCCGATGATGCGCAGGCCGGTCGTGCGCCTGGCACGGCCGGGGATCAGGCGACCCAGGACTACATCGAGAACAAGATGCGCGCCGCGAAACTGGAGCCCGGATTCGGCCTCACGTTCCGGCAGGCATTCGAGGTTGTCGACGGCGTGCGCCTGGTCGAGGGAGGGCACTCGAGTCTCCTCCTGGCGGGTAAGCCGGTGCCGCACAGTCTGCTTCCGTTCGCCGAGGGAACCGCGGCCAAGGGCGCGACGGAAGCTCCGCTGGTGTTCGTGGGCTACGGCATCACGGAGCAGGGCGGAGGCGACGGTGACTACAAGGGCATCAAGTCTGCGGTCGAAGGCAGCATCGTCGTCGCGTTGGCGGGGGGCCCTTCCAACAACCCCCACCTTCCACCCGGCGCGACTCGGCCGCAGAACAAGATGATCGCAGCTCGGGATCGAGGCGCGGTCGGATTCGTGTTGTGGGATCCCACCTCCGCGGCTGCGTTCCCCAACCACGGCCGGGCTGATGCGCTCGGACTGCCTGCATTGGCGGTCGGATCTGACGCCAACGTGGCGCTACTCACCGGGTTCGGTCTTCGGAAGCCAGGGCCGACCGTCAACCCGGACGCTCCTGGAGTGGCGCTGGGCACCAAGAGCAAGAACCCCGCATCCATGCGCAGCGACGTCGAGCGCGTTGTTCACCAGACCGCCAACGTTGCAGGCCTGATCGTGGGCAACGGAACATCGTCCAAGATGGTGGTGGTCGGGGCACACCACGATCATCTGGGCATGGGCACGTCGAGCTCGCTGGCCCCAGGGGAGCTCGCCGTGCACAACGGCGCCGACGACAATGCCTCGGGCGTCGCTGGGGTCCTCGAGTTGTGCGGGGCACTCGCGCGGCTTCCCGACGCGCAGCGCCCCTTCGACGTCCTATGCATCACGTTTGGTGCCGAGGAGATGGGGCTGCTGGGATCTCGCTACTTCGTGAAGAACCTCGACGACGTGCGCCGCAAGAGCATCGTCGCGATGGTCAACTTCGACATGATCGGGCGTCTCGAGAACAATGAGGTTGTGGTGGCGGGCGTTGGCACCGCCTCGCAGTGGACGCCCTTGCTCGAGGCTCAGGACACCACCCTGAGCGTCGCCGCCAAGGCCGACGGACAAGGTCCCTCCGACCACGCGGCGTTCTACGACGACGGCATTCCAGTGCTGCACTTCTTCACCGGTGCGCACGCGGACTACCACAAGCCCTCCGACGACGTAGACAAGCTGGACTTTGAGGGCATGGCCAAGATCACCAACCTCGCGCTCGCGGTGGTTGATGACGTCGTGCACGAGCAGGTCGAGTTCGACTTTCAGAAGACCAAGACCAAAGCGCCGGCAGGGCGTCGCGCGTTCAAGGTCTCGCTGGGAACGATTCCCGACTACGCTGCGGACGTCGACGGGCTGAAGCTCTCAGGGGTTCGCGAAGGGGGCCCCGCGGAGCAGGCCGGCCTCCAAAAAGGCGACATCATCCAGAAGATGGGCACGCGCGAGATTCACAGCATCGACGACTACATGGCGGCGTTTGGAGAGCTGGTGCCGGGCGAGACCATCCCGGTGATGATCGACCGCGCAGGTGCGCCCATGGAGCTTCAGCTCACGCCTGGTGCGCCGTCCAAACACTGAGGTCCCGCTGGCGTATTTTCCAAGCCGCATCGTCGTGCTAAGGATGCAAACCATGCGAACCCTCGTGCTTTTCTGCTCCCTTGCGGCGCTGAGCGCTTGTGACAAGGACACGCCGACCACCGCTCCCGTGGACGCGGAGCCGGCCACCGTTGTGCCCGAGCCCGAGCCGGCCCCCGACGAGGCGCAGCCTCCAGAGGAACCCGAAGAGCCCGTAGACCCTCGCGCCAACCACACCCGGGCGTGCGAAGAGGAGAACAAGGCCGAAGTCTGTACGGCGCTTGCGGTCATGTGGGAGCTGGGTCGCGAAGGCGAGAAGGACGAGGCAAAGGCGCGCGGCTATTACGACAAGGCGTGCGAGGGCGGCCATGAGCTTGGTTGCTACAACCTCGCGGTGATGCTGCAGACCGACCGCGGCGGCGCGTCCGAGCCGGACCAGGCGCGGACGCTGTTCGTGAAGACCTGCGAGTCCAAGTTGGAAGGCGCGTGTTTCAACGCAGCGATCATGTTCGAGCAAGGGCAGGGCGGGGACGCCGACGGTGCCAAAGCGCGGGAGCACTACGCGTCGGCCTGTGACGCCGAAGAAATGCCGGGCTGCAGCAATCTTGCGCGGATGATGATCCTTGGCGAGGGTGGCAAGAAGGACCCCAAGGAGGCTCGCGTGAAGTACCAGCAGGCGTGCGAGGCCGTAGCAGCCCCCCATATCCCCGGCCTCGCGCTCGCTTGGGAAAAAGGACTCGGCGGTAAGAAGTCCAAGAAGCAAGCGGCCGTGTTCCGCCAGCAAGCCTGCGACGGCGGCATGACGTCCGCCTGCAAGTAGCCCGCTGCGGCGCATCTCGAGCCCCCACCGGAGGCGAACTCGAGATGCGCACTACTGAAACGAAAGCTCAAAACCCGCGGCCCGGAGGTAGGCTTGCTCGTTGGCGAGGTCTGCTCGGGTCAGCGGGCGTTTGTCGAGCCATCCCGGGCCGAAGTTCAGCTCGATGGCTTGTCCGGCGGCCGTGATGTGAAACGGCGGGAGCGGCTGCGGATTGCGGCTGCGGTTGAGGGTGACCGCCAGCCTCAGGAGTGCGGCCAACCGTACGCCGGCTTCCCCGTCCGTCAGATCTCGGAGTCGTTCGACAATCGCGGGCTTGATGCGGCGGCGATGGCATTCGATCAGCGCCGCGAGCTGATCCTGGGCGCCTTGGGAGAACCCGGCCATGTCCGAGTTGGCGACGATGTATGCGCCATGCTTGTGATAGCCGCTGTACGAGAGGCTGAGCCCGATTTCGTGCAGTCGGCAGGCCCACGAGAGCATCCACCGGTGGTCGGGGTGGTGCAGCGCCCACGGGGCGGCGACCTGATCCAAGCAACGAAGTGCGGTCGACTCGACGCCGTTGGAATGGCGCTGGTCGACGGCGTAGCGCTCGACGAGTGACTCGATCGTTCGAACGCGCACGTCCTCGTGCGTGTTGCGGCCGATCGTGTCGTACAGGAGGCCTTCACGCATCGCCCCGGTTGAGACGGACATTCGATCGATCTTCAGGCTCTTGAACGCGCCCTGTAGGATCGCCAGCCCGGCGGCAAGCACGTGCTTTCGCTCCGGGGAGAGGCCTGGCAGCACCAGCTTGGAGACCCGCCCCACATCGATGAGGTGCTCTCGAAGCTGCCGGAGCCCGGCGCGGGTGATGCCGTCGGAGCCCCAGCCGTTGGCCCGCAGCAGGTCGTCGATCGCGGTGACGGTACCGGAGCTGCCGACCGCGCTGACCCATCCCGTGCGACGGTATTCCCGCTCGAACGTGGCGAACTCGACCCGAGCCGCGGTTGTGGCTTCGCGAAATGCCTCGCGGCGTAGTTTGCCGTCCGGAAAGAAGCGAAGGGTGTGGCTCACGCAACCGATGTGTACGGACTGCACGCGCCGAGGTTCGAAGCGCTCCCCGATGATGAACTCGGTGCTACCGCCGCCGATGTCGATGACCAGTCGGCGCCCAGTATCGTCCGAGAGCGAGTGCGCGACGCCGAGGTAGACGATGCGGGCTTCTTCATGGCCGGAGATGACGTCGATGGGATGCCCCAGCGCGGCCTCCGCTCGGTCGAGGAACTCCGCGGAGTTCTTGGCTTTGCGAAGCGTGTTGGTCCCGACGGCGCGGACGTCGACGCTGTCGAGATCGCGGAGGCGTTGCCCGAAGCGCTCGAGGCAGTGCACGCCGCGCGTCATCGCTTCCTCGGTGAGGTTGTTCGCGTTGTCGAAGCCGGCCGCCATCTGGACGCGCTCCTTGAGGCGATCGATCACCTCGAGTTGGCCGCTGCGGACCCGCGCGATCATCATGTGGAAGCTGTTGGACCCGAGGTCGACCGCCGCGAGTTGCTTTGCGCGTGCCGGCATGCCTGTGCAGGTGTACTCCTGGAGATGAGGTCCCGCCAAGGGAGGAATCCGTTTTGGGGGGCTCTTGGAGCGAGCTCAAGGCTGGTAGACTCTCGTTGTGTGGATCCACCTGCTGCGCCATGGCATCGCGTTTGACCGCGAGGACCCGCGTTGCCCACCCGACCCGCAGCGACCGCTCACCGACAAAGGGGTGACGCGGACGCGGGCGGTGGCGACTGGCCTGCGGAGGATCGGACTGGAGATCGACGCGATCCTGACCAGTCCCTACCTGCGGGCTCGTCAGACCGCCGACATCGTGCACGATGCGCTCGCGCCCGAGGTCCCCTTGAAGCAGCTCTCGTCGCTGGTCCCCGATGGGGAGCCCGCGACGATCCTCAAGGCGATCGTGGCCAAGAAGTTCGACGCGCCGCTATGCGTCGGCCATGCGCCGAGTCTCGATGCCCTTGTGGCGTACGTTGTTGGGTGCGACGGTCCGGTGCTGAGGCTCAAGAAAGCTGGGCTCTGCTCGCTGTTCATCTACCGGGCCGCGCGTGGTGGAGGACGTCTTCATGCCGTGCTCCCGCCGGGGATGTTGCGCGGTCTCGGCCAGTGATCGGCGGACCACAGCGGTCGCCGCTGGCGAAAAAGCGCGGCTCCGCCGCATCTGTGTAGGCGCTTGGGGATCTGGGGTGGGTGTCATCGTCCGCACCGCGTCCGCGGGATGGGGCATACGGGCCTCTGAAACGCGATGTCCCACCGGGGCATGTCGCGCCGAACGGCGGGGTTGGTAGCGCCCAGCACCAAGTCCCCACTTTGGGGAACCCGGCTCCCGAGCGACACTCCATGCATGAAGGCGCGCTGGCTCGGACTCGCATTGTGCTGTCTCGGTGGCTGCTACGTCGGTTTGCCCGGCGGCGCGGACACAGACGCCTGGGACCCTGATGCAACCGACGGCGAGGGCCCGGGGGACTCGGCCCCGGGCGCATCGGGGGCCGGCTCCGCAGCGGGGAGCGACAGTGATACCGATAGCGACGCCGACAGCGATGCCGACAGCTCGGGCGGAGAGACCGGCGGCGTTCCTGGGGCGGATGGCACGTGCGGAGATGGGGTCGTTCAGGACGGAGAGTCCTGTGACCAAGGGGATGCGAACTCGCAGAGCGGTCCCTGCAAGGACGACTGCTCGGAGAACATCTGCGGTGATGGTGCCCTGGGCCCGGGCGAAGGTTGTGACGACGGCAACCTCGACGACGGCGACACGTGCACCTCCAGCTGCGCATTGCCCAACTGCGGCGACGGCGTCCTGGACGAGGGCGAGGCCTGCGATGACGGCAATACTGCGGATGATGACGCCTGCACGAGCACGTGCGTGGCTGCCTCGTGTGGGGATGGACTTGTGCAACCTGGCGAGGCCTGCGACGAGGGCGCGACGAACAGCGACCATGGAGCATGTCTGACCTCGTGCGAGGCCGCGGCGTGTGGCGATGGCTTCGTTCATGATGCACCGGGCGGAGGCGAAGCCTGCGATGACGGCAACACCGCGCCCGATGACGGATGCAGCCCTGCGTGTCAGTTCGAGACCTGCGGCAACGGGGAGCTCGAAGGCGGTGAGGCCTGCGATGACGGTCAAAACGGCAACGACGACGATGGGTGTACCGACGCGTGCCTGCTGCCCATCTGCGGCGACGGCATCCACCAGCCGAACGAAGGCGAAGCCTGCGACGACGGCAACGGCAACAACCTCGATGGCTGCACCAACGGGTGCGAGCTTCCCGAGTGCGGCGATGGATTGGTGCAGGCGGGCGAGGATTGCGACGACGGCAACGCCAACAACAACGATGGCTGCACCAACGGGTGCGAGCTCCCCAACGACGGCGGGCTTCCGAACAACGGGTACTGCATGCCGGTGCACGACTGGAACGCGGCCTGGGTCGACTGGGAACTCGAGGTGATCGCGTTGGTCAACGTGGCCCGCTCGACGCCCACCAACTGCGATAGCGAAGGAAACTTCGCCGCCACGACTCCGATCGTCTATGAGCCCGCGCTGACCTGCGCCGCCCGAAACCACTCCAAAGACATGGGCGACAACGGGTACTTCTCGCATACGAACCTCGACGGCCAGGGACCGGGTCCTCGGATTCAGATGGCCGAGTACGACTACTCGACCTGGGGGGAGAACATCGCGGCCGGCCAGCCTTCACCCCAGTCGGTGGTGAACGGCTGGATCGACAGCGATGGGCACTGTGCCAACCTGATGAATCCTGCGTTCTCCGAGCTGGGCGTGGGCTACTACAACGCGCCGGGCAGCCCGTACACGCACTACTGGACGCAGAACTTCGGCGCCCCGGGCTGACCGCGAGGCGGCCGAGGGGCCGTGTTCCTGTTCTTTCGCGGGGGTTGGTCCGGCGTTGTTGCCCGGTTCAAATGTGAAGCCCCGCTCCAGCGCGAATGGATCACGAAAGACGCAGGAAAACACTCAGCCCATGGAGCCGATCGGATCGGCAACCTCGAACGCGCAGCCGGTCTTCTCGCGCACTTCCTCGAGCGTGACTCCCGGCGCGAGCTCGATGAGCTTCAGACCGCCCTCGGACTTGACGATGAAGTACGCCAGGTCGGTCGCGATCTCGTGCACCACGCGCTTGCCGGTCAGGGGAAGCGTGCAGTTCTCGAGGATCTTGGGCTCGCCGGCCTTGTTGACGTGATCCATCATCACGATGACCCGCCGCGCCCCCGCGACCAGGTCCATGGCGCCGCCCATGCCCTTGACCTTCTTGCCGGGGATCATCCAGTTGGCCAGATCACCGTCACCGCTGACTTCCATGGCTCCGAGCACGCACAGGTCGAGGTGACCACCGCGGATCATGGCGAAGCTGTCGTGGCTTCCGAAGAAGGAGGCGCCGGGGATGGCGGTCACGGTCTGCTTACCGGCGTTGATGAGGTCGGCGTCGACGTCGGCGTCCTTGGGAAAGGGGCCCATGCCCAGCAAGCCGTTCTCGCTATGCAAGATGACCTCGACGCCTGCGGGGACGTTGTTGGCCACGAGCGTGGGCATGCCGATGCCCAGGTTGACGTAGTCGCCGTCACGGAGCTCTTGGGCCACGCGGGCTGCGATCTGTTCACGATGGAGTGCCATGTCGCGTGTTCCTCTACTTGGGTTGGGGGTCCGAGGTGGTCCGAAACTCGATGGGTTTGTCGTAGTGCGAGCCCTTGACGATGCGCTGCACGAAGATGCCGGGTGTGTGGACGTGATTGGGGTCGAGCTCACCGGCGGGGACGAGTTCTTCGACCTCGGCGATGGTGATCTTGGCTCCCATCGCCATGGCCTGGTTGAAGTTGTTGGCGGTCTTGCCGAACACCAGGTTGCCGTGGGTGTCGCCCTTCCACGCCTTGATGATCGCGAAGTCGGCCCGCAGCGGCAGCTCGAGCACGCACATGCGCCCATCGATCTCGCGAACTTCCTTGCCCTCGGCGACGGGGGTGCCATAGCCGGTCGGCGTATAGAAGCCTCCGATGCCCGCGCCCGCGGCCCGGATGCGCTCCGCGAGGGTTCCCTGAGGGACCAGCTCCACCTCGAGCTTGCCCGAGAGGTACTGCTCGGCGAATGCCTTGTTCTCGCCAACGTAGGACGAGGTCATCTTCTTGATCTGCCCTTGGGCGAGCAGGATGCCCAGGCCGACGTCGTCGATGCCGCAGTTGTTGGAGATGACGTCCAGACTCGTGATGCCCTTGGCGGCGATGGCGTCGATCAAACGCTCGGGGTTGCCGCACAGGCCGAAGCCTCCCGACATCAAGGTGATGCCGTCCGTCATGTCCGCGACCGCTGCCTCAGGGGAGGGATAGGTCTTGTCCACGGCCGGAGTATCCCCCCGGCCGGGCATGGTTCACAACCTCACCTGCCCGCGTGCTCGGTGGCCGATACCCACGGGCTCGAGGCCACAGGCCGTGCTGGACCCGTCGCCCCGCGGATCAGGCGACGGGGATGCCAAAGATCAACGGCGGGCGGTCACGCCCTCCCCAGCTCGGTGTCGGAACCCATCATCGCGGCATTGGCGCGCGGTGACCGTCGTCGGCCCGCTCCACAGAGAAGATCGAAGCTCGACGTAAGGGGGGGGGCAGCTGGCGTTCTGGGTTGCATGTCCCGGCTGTCTCTTCTCCTCTTGGCACTCACCACCATCAGCGTTGGGTGCAGCAAGTCGCAGCGCACGACGTCGACGGCGCCTGCGACCCGATCGACGTCTACGGCCGACCCCAGCGCATCCGCAGACGCGCAGACGCTGGTGATACCCACGGACGGTGTGCCCGAGAACGCATCGATCTCGCTGAAGCGACGCGGAGGCGGGGGAGCCGTGCTCTACACGGTGCTCGTCCAGGCCGACGGCCGCGTGCAGTACCACGGTGTGCAGCAGGTGGACACCGAGGGGGCCCGCGAAGGCAAGATCAGCCCCGAGGCGTTCGACGAGTTGTGGCTCGCTCTGGCCCAGACACACAACGACTACCGGGAGGCCTACGACGCATGCCGGCCGATATCGATGGATGCCTCGACCGCCTTCGAGCTCGAGGTGTTCGGAGGCTCGGCGTCTGCGAACTTCTTCGGCGAGACGGACGGACCCTGTGCGGCCAACGAGGTGTTCATCCGCGTGCAAACGGCGCTCGTGCGACTCCAGACCGAGGCCTCGATCGTCGACTGGGTCGGCGAGGGCAACCTCTGAGGGCAACCCGGCGGCATGAACGATGACGACCAAGGCGAACTCGACGAGAAACTCGAGGTCATCGAGGCTCGCGTGATGCGTTTCGGAGGCACCAGGACACTAAGGGGCCCTCCCCAATTCGATGAAACGGCCATCGCGGCGCCGCCAGAGCCCATGCCGTCGTTCCTCATCGGTTGCTTGTGCCCGACAAACGCCCTCT
>CAYGTG010000032.1:0-18535 GCA_964352485.1 uncultured Nannocystaceae bacterium
CTCCTGAGCGCCCCCGCACAGCCCAAACTCTCTCGGCCCGATCGCTTCCACTGACGGCGATCGAGACGACGACGTTGCCGTTCTTCATCGCGACCTCCACGACCTTCGCTTCGGTCTCGTTGAAGCCGAGTCCCACAAGCCCGCCGAGCAGGCCTCCGGCCGCCCCGCCCGCGCCGAGACCCGCCAACGCGGCAGCCAGTGGGCCTGCGATCGCAAATCCAACGCCGGGGATGACGATGCCTGCAACGGCGGTCAGGCCGGCTGCGATGGCGCCCAGCGTTCCGCCAACTACGGCGCCCGCGGTCACTTCCCGCCGGCGCGCACGATCGGGCGCTCGCGCTCAGCAGATGAAAACTCCGTCGACCGAGGGGTCGACGAGGGGCTTTGAGTCGCTATGCCGTGCAAACGATGCACGAACCGAGGCACACGAACGGACTGAGACCGGCGGGTCAACGTTGAGCAGCGCGCTCCTCGCTGCAGCCATTGCGACCAGCCAGCCTTGTGCCCCAGAGCCGTCGCGACCCCGCCGACCCCGCAACAATCGGGCGGTCGCTCTCGTTCATGCTCGCGTCGATGACGCGCGAAGACAGCGTCTCGTGACCAACGGGATCGAGGTCGCCGTGGGCGCATCACAGCTCGGACTGGGAGTCCTCGCAATCACGTCCGCCTACGACCGCGGTCCCGCGGTTCAACGGCTCGCGGTCAAACAAGTCGTCGCCGGTTCGGCTGCCGTCGCCGTTGGAAGCGTCTTCATGTTTCTGCCGTCCTCCTTGGAGAAGCTCACCAAAGACCCCGAGTACCTCGCGTTGCAGCAGCGACCCACTGACCCTGGTGCGTTGCGCCGGTTTGAGACGCGTTGGGTCGAGCGTGCCGCCTCGGCCCGCACCCTACGACTGCTCGCGGGTAGCCTCACGCTTTCCGCCGGCGTCGGAGTCTCGGCGTGGGGAGGCATCTCGCTCGACCTCGAAGACCGCGGAGCCCGCGAGGGTGACACCGTGTGGGCGCTCGCAACCGTGAACGCAGGCCTTCTGCTCGTAGCCAGCGGCGTCTTCGATCTCGTGATTCGGTCGCCGATCGAACGCGCACTTCTAGATTACCGCTCTGACGGACCGACTCGAACCTTCTCCGTCTCGGTCAGTCCCACGCCCGGCGGCGGAAGCGTGGCGGTCCGCTTCTAGAGCAGAGCGCGTTGCGCGGACTTGACACGGCGCGGTCACGGATCAGTGCATGTCCATGTCCGTTCTTGCTCAGACTCTGCCGGCAGCCCTGGAAGGTCCTCTCGGGGCCGTCACCAAGAAGCTCGCGACTTGGGGGGAAGTGGCGATCCAGCACCTTCCCAACGCCGTCGTGGCTTTTCTCGCGTTGTGGCTGTCTTGGATAGTTGGCCGGCTTGCGTCGCGATGGGTCTGTCGAGGGCTGGAACGCACTTCCGTATCGGAGCAGCTGGTCGGTCTGTCCAAGAGCCTGACCCGGATGCTGGCGCTCGCGCTCGGGCTCGTACTCGCCCTCAACGTCCTCAACCTCGACAAGGCCGTCGCAACCGCGCTGGCCGGCGTTGGAGTCGTGGGACTCGCGCTCGGCTTCGCGTTTCAAGACACGGCGGCGAACCTCATCTCCGGAATCTTCATGGCGGTGAAGCAGCCCTTCCACGTCGGCGAGGTGATCGAGACCAACGGGTTTACAGGGACGGTCGAACGCGTTGGGCTCCGTGCCACCGAGGTGCGGAAGTTCACCGGTGAGCTCGTCATGATTCCAAATCGGAAGGTGTTTTCCGAACCGCTGACCAACATCAGCCAAGCGGGTGACCGACGCATCGACGTGGCGGTTGGTGTGTCGTATGCCGACGACCTGGACAAGGCGGAACGCGTTGCGTTGGAGGCTATCGAGGACGTTTCGGACGCCAAGCAAGACCCGAAGCCGCAGATACTGTTCCAGGAGTTTGGGGGAAGTTCGGTCGACCTCGAGGTTCGCTTCTGGGTGCCGTATGGCAACGACCCGAGCTCCTACTTGCGAGGCCGCTCCGAAGCCATCAAGTCCATCCGGCGCCACTTCGGACAGGCGGAACTCACCATTCCGTTCCCGATTCGCACGCTCGACTTCGGCATCGAGGGCGGAAAGGGACTCCGCGCCGAGGTTGAACCGCTCGTCGGCACGAAGATGGACCGCGCGAGCTGAGTCCGACAGCCAGATCCCACGGATCGGATTGCCACGGAAGCCGCAGGGTCTAGGTCACCGGCGCGGAACGCAAACCACCGACCCCCGCAGAGTTTCCGAAGCATGACCCCAAGGGTCGTCCCGAGATCGGACCCAAGAAAACTCCGCCGCCCAGGAAAGAACCGCCTGCGTACGATCCGGAGGATCCGCGTGGGGCTCCGGTCAGAGACCCGAAGAAACTGGCCGAAAACGTGAGCAGTTCGGGTCTGAACGGCCAGCGCCGCGCATCCTCCCCACGATCGTCGTCGGTTGGCAGCCAATGTTCTCGACCGAGACACGGGAGCAGCGGAGCGGAGCGGAGCGGGATGAAACGTCTGTGGGTTGCGGGACTATAGGCTTGCTCCGCGTCTCTTGAGGTCCGGAGGCACCGCACACAACTTCCGGATTGGACTCTTCCCCTCTCAGTCCTCGATGTCCGAGGTGTCACCCGAGCCGTATCGTTCCCGGAACTGCTGCACCGAAGGGTCGCCCTGTTGTGCCTCACTCGGCTCGGTCGGCACCACCTCCGCCGACTCGAACGCCTCCAGCAACGCCTGCGCCTTGGCGAGCTCCGAAGGCCGCACCATCGCCTGAACCTCGAGCGCCGGACCCCGAGCGTGCCCTTCGATGCTTCGGTCGGCCACCCGCTTCATGATCACGTCGATGCGCTCGGACTCGAGCAGACTCTGCACGGTCATCACTGTGGCCTGGTCGTAGCAGGTCTGGAGAAGGACGAAGCTTCGGGTGTCGGATGGAGTGGTCATCGTCCCTACCGAAGGTCGTCGAACGCAGCCAGGATCGGCTCGCGAAGCTCCGGTGGAAAGATCAGCCGATAGTGGACGAAGGTTTCGTTGCTCAAGCCTCGCAGGACAGGGGAGACGTCCAGCAGCCGCTGCAGACGACCTCCGGTGAGCGCCATCATGCGTGAGTCTTCGTAGTACGCCGCGATCTCCACCCGGTCGACAGAGGCCAAGTAGTCCGGCCGATCGTGATGCTCGGCGTGCCTGGGTTTTGGCCCCGGTGGCTCCGCGCAGCGCTTCGGGCCCGCCTGCCGGCGCCTATGCCTGCGCTCTCCCAGGCTCAGCCCAAATCCACAGCCGGCCGCTGGCCCGCTGCGACACCACCGCCCTCGCCGGCGGGAAGCCGTACTGCTCCTGCCCGGCTTTTTCCCATTTCATTTCGCTTAAACGCCAGCGACTGTTCGCGGACCTCGTCGCCTGCGCCGCGCAGCGACGTCGCATGACAGACGTCGCGCCACGATGTGAGCGCCAGAGCGCAGCCGAGCGGGAGGTGGGCCCAGGTGCTCACCCAACGGCCTCGATGTGACGCAGAAGCGCTCCTACGGAGGCTTGGGCACCTGGCACGTGTCCTGCACAACTAGCTTGGCATGCGACTCTTCACCCTCACAACGACCGCCGCTCTGCTTGCTCTCACCGCTTGCTCCACCAGCTCGAAAGACAAGAGTTCCAACGACCCCTCGAGCGTCGAGCCTGCAGCAACAAACCAGCTCGACCCTTCGCCGGCCCCGTTCAACGAGATGGATGCCGAGCCCGCGCCGATGACCGACGTGGACGCCACGCCGACTCCGGTGACGCAGAAGTCGGTCTACACCTCGCGCGATCCGTTCCTAGAACCGACGCTCAGTAAAGCCTGCGGCTGGGAGAAGCCGACCGTCTACTTCTCGACCGACTCCGCCAAGGTCGGTCTCGTTGGCGACATCAAGGTCGACCTGTTGGCCACCTGCCTCAACTCCGAGACGCTCGCCGGCGACCCCGTCGTGATCATGGGCTACGCCGATGAGCGCGGAACCGAAGCGTACAACCGCAAACTTGGGCTCGAGCGCGCCAATGCGGTCAAAGAAGACCTCGTCAAGGCTGGTGTCTCGGCCGCACGAATCGAGACGTACTCCAAAGGCGAGTACTTCGTCGATGGCGACGACTATCACCGCGACGAACGACGCGTCGTCATCAAGCTCGACAAATAGTCTCGACGCCCTCCCTCATCACCCCCGAAAGAATCACCTCGCATCTGGAAAGACCCACGAAATCATGAACACCAACGACATCCTTCATCAGTTCGGCCTGCAAACTCGAAAAAGCGCCAAGGACTACCTCGGTCCGGCACTCGGGATTCTCGGCGCAGGAGCAGCAGTCGGCGCTGGCCTCTCCCTCCTGCTCGCCCCCAAATCGGGCAAGGAGCTGCGTGGAGACATCAGGAACAAGGCTGTCGACTTGAAGGACAAGGCCGTTGGCCTCAAAGACAGCGCCTCGACGCTCAAGGACCGGGTGGCTGACCGACTCTCCGGAGGCCCGAACCTCGTCGAAATGACCCGCGAGGAGCTCTATGAAGAAGCCCGAGAGCTCGACGTTCAGGGCCGCTCCGACATGACCAAACAAGAGCTTCTCGCAGCCGTGCAAAGTGCGTAATGCCCTCGCCGGCTCGACACGCGGCGCAAACATCGTCGATCGCCGAAGCCATGGCGGACGTCATTGGCTCGGCGCGCCACCTCGTCACCGAGCAGGTCAAGGTTGCCCGTCTCGAGACCCGAACCGACATCGCCCACGTCCTGCGCACAGCCGCCCTCGGAGCGGTCGCGCTGGTCGCAGCGGCGGTCGCGGTGGTCATGGGCGCGATCGCAGCGATGCGGGCATTGTCGAGCTGGATCCCAACCCATGCATCGATGGCAGTCATCGCAACTGTCTGCGGAGCATCGGCGGTCTGGCTATTCCTGCGGGCCCATCGCTCGCTTCCCAGCCACTTCAGCGCCCCCAAGGCACTGAGCGCTCCGACCGAGGTTTCCGACGACCATGACGACGGCATCTGATTCCACCGCACTCCAGCACCACCGAGCCGAACTCGCGCGCAGCCAGGCGAACCTCCGTCGCTCGCTGCAGCAGCTCGAGAACGCGGCCCGCGAGGAGCTCGCCCTCGGTCGCAAGCTCGCTGAACACGCTCCAATCATCGCATTGGCCGGATTCGGTCTGGGTCTTTGGCTCGGTAGCCGAACGCCCTTCCGGTAGCAGGGTCCCACTCTCCAAAGGTTTCCATGAACACATCACACGCCAACCCGACCATCGACGTTCCCCTCGCCTCGGACGATCCCGGGGCGCACGGCTCTGATGCCGCCGACAATGCCGCCCGCACGATCGATGCCGCTCGCGAACGCGCGACCGAAGTGCTCGAGAGCACGCGCGCTTGGATCGTGGCAAACCCGGCTGCGGCCATGGGTCTTGCCGTCGGCAGAGGCTTTCTCGTGGGACGGGTGGCTCGCCGATGAGCGACGAGCAAACGGGCGACGAACTCAAACGAGCGGCCGCGCACGCAATGACCGCGGCCCAGCTGGCCATCCACGAGCATCCCATCGCAGCCGTCGCGGCGAGCGCAGGCGCGGGCTACATCCTCGCAGCGGGCGTTCCTTCGTGGCTCGTCCGGGCCGGCGCAACGATCGCGATGCGCACGGTTGCACGAGAGGTCGCCTCCGTGGCTCTCGATACGATCGCGGCGAACAAGGCGGAGGCGGACGGCGACGAGAACATCGACGAAAACACGCGACAGGAGGCTTCGGGCGATTCCGGACGCCCCCAGGCCGCGCGTGCACCGGGTCCGGCTTCGGATGTCGACACCGCGACTCCACCGGCCTGAGCACAGGCCTGGCGTTCGGCCCTACCTGATTTGGTGGATCGCCCGCCGAGCCATTGCAGCCGTGAGGCGCGACATCGAGGAGGGCACCATGTCCCTGCACGCCGGTGGGGTCGCGTTCTTCGCCTTTCTGTCCGCGTTCCCAGCTCTGCTCGGCGTCATTTCGGCATATGGCCTTTTCTTCGACAAGTCTGACGTCTCCACTCAACTCGGCACGATGCGGGCGATCTGGCCCGAGGCGAGCGTCGCGGTGTTTGAGACCGAACTCGCAGTCCTGATGGAGCGCTCCAGTGTTGAACTCTCCTTTGGTGTCGCGGTTGGATTGATCGCTGCGATTTGGAGCGCCCGCAAGGGTGCTTCGGCGCTTCTGTCTGCGCTCGACCAGGCCTACGACGTCGAAACCCGTCGGCCGAAGTTTCGCCAACTCGGTCTCGAACTGCTCCTCACAGTCGCAGGGGTCGGCCTCGCAACCGCGACGCTCGCGCTCGTCGCGGTCGTGCCCGTCGTCGCCAGGGCATTTCCGCCAGTGGGCATCTGGGAGCCTCTGCTCGTCCTCGTTCCCGGCCTGCTCGCCGTCGTCGCGACCGTTCTTGGTGTTGCGGGGTTGTATTGGGTTGGCCCCAACCGGAAGCGACCCCCATTTCGTTGGATCCTTCCCGCTGCCCTGATCAGCGTCACGGCCATGGGCCTCGTCTCGGGACTGTTCTCGATCGCCGTGCGGGAGTTCATGTCCTTAGAGAAGACGTACGGCTCGTTGGCAGCGATCGCGGCAACGCTCACCTTATTCTACGCATGCAGCTGGGTCGCCTTGCTCGGGGCCGAACTCGCAGGCGCCATCGAAGCGGAACTGGGTCGCATCTCCGCGCCATCTCGCACGGTGAGCGCAGACGCACGCTCCCAAGCGTCCGGAGAGCGCCCGATCGCGCGGGCAACCGTCAGCAAGCTGGCATGAAACCTGCTTCCGTTGAGAGCAGCACCGCTCGAGACTCGCGCGGCCCTACCCCACCGTGACCGACTCAGCGCATCCAACCTGTCCCTGCCCGCCGGCATCCGTGGCGACCGTGACTCCCCTGCACCGCGGGCAACCAACCGAAAGCACTCAGCTGCCCTCGACTTCCAACCCGCCCAAGATCTCGCTTCGGTCACTGCTTCAGGTCGTGCTGCTTGCCGCGGGTGTCTGCATCGTGACCGCCGGACTCCGGGCGGCGTCATCGATCCTCGCGCCCGTCGTGGGCGCGCTATTCTTGGCGCTCATCATCACGGCTCCGATTCCCTGGCTGAAGCAGCACATGTCTGGCCGGTGGGCCGCGGTTGCCACGGCCGTCGGAGCGGCGGTTGGTATTGCAGCCTTGGCTTTGGCGGCCCCCTACTGGAGCTCGGACTTGGTCACCCTGATGGGGACGTATCGGCCCCAGGTCGACAAGATCATCCAGGTCGCACTCGCCCTTGGCTTGGAGTATGGGTTCCTCGACCAAGCCGACCTCTCGACCAGTCAGCTTCCCGTCGAATGGGTGTTCGGAGCCTCGCAATTCGCGGCATCCATGTTGCTGAGCGTGATGTCCGCCCTCCTGTTCACCGGGTTCATCTTGCTCGAACTGGCCGGCGCATCTCGAAAACTATCTCGCGCATTCGAGTCGCAGCCGCGTCGCAAGGAGATGATGCGCCGAGTCGCCAACCGGCTGAGCGTCTACTTTCGGGTGAAGACGCTGCTCTCCGCGGTGACCGGCGTCGCCATCGGACTGGGATGTTGGGCGCTCTCGGTTCCCACGCCCGTGCTGTGGGGTCTACTCGCGTTCGCGCTCAACTTTGTTCCCAACGTCGGTTCGATCGTCGCTGCCGTGCCAGCCGTGGTGCTCTCGTTCCTCGCGCAGGGGTGGCAGCACGCGCTGCTCGTGCTCGCCCTGTTTGCGATGGTCAACGGGGTCATCGGCGCGCTGGTCGAGCCAAAGATCTTGGGCCAACGCATGGGTCTGTCCCCTCTCGTCATTCTCTTGTCGCTGGTCTTCTGGGGCTGGGTTTGGGGGCCAGTCGGTCTGCTGTTGGCGGTTCCCATGTCGATGGTTGCCAAGATCGTCGTCGACGAGACCGAAGGCCTCAAGCCGCTGTCGGTCCTGCTCTCCGCGTCCGCGCCGGCCAAGTCCTGAGGTCGCCCCCCCTTCTCAAACGATCCCGACCTTAGAACCGGGGTCGGGGCGCCGTCCGAGCGGGCCTGTCTCAAACACGGTCTGGGGTTGGTCGCTGTTGTCGTGGCTCACAAGCCGAAAGGAGACGGTGGCCACCCCCTCCGCGTTCGTGCGCACGTCCACAAACCCGACGTTGAGCCCTCCGAACGGGTTGCGCCCAACCGCCTCGGTCCGGCCCCTGAGCGACGTGACCGTGGCGCACCGACCGTCGGCGAGTTCGACCGACGAAACAACCTGCGCGGCGAGTTCCCCGGCCCGGGCGTTGAGCCAGCCCTCCTCGTTGCTGAGCGGACTGGAGGTCAGCTGCACCATCTGCACCCCGCAATCCGGAAAGTCGATCTGGTAGGCCGAGCCCGCATGAACATCGCCACCGAGCAAGATGATCTTCTGCTTCGGGTTTCGTTGGGCGTGCTCGAGCAGCAGCGCAAGCAGAGCGTCTCTCGCCTCGATGCAAGAGGCGTGAGACCAGCGCTCGTGCAGGTCGCTCCCTAGCGGCAGGACACTCGCAGCGGCGTCCACCCATCCGGACCCGACATACACCAGGGGAATCGAGGTCATCAGCGCAAACGCGGGCGTCTGTTCGTGTCGCGCCAAGAACGTACGGAGGGCGTCGAGCTGTTGTTCGCTGTACGCCTGCGTCTTTCCGTTCGAGGTCACCCGATTGCTGCGAATATCGAGCCCGTAGACCGCCAACGGGCCCCACTCGAACGCATAGTCCAACGAGCCGGGGGCGGCCTGCGCCAGGCTCGCGCGGCTGCCTTGATAGTCCCAATACGCCTGCAGCGCGCCCTCCTTGTACGCAGCCCATGCTTGGGTGCCGTGGTCGGGATGCGTTCCGAAGTTGTCGATGAACTCGTGATCGTCCGGCGCCGGAACGGTCGCCATCGAGGCGAGCAGCTTTGCAAACCCCGGCACGGCCATGAACCGCTCATATCGCCGCTGGAGGATCTTTCGAACCGCCGACCCCGAGCATTCCAGGATGCTCTCCTCTTCGCGTAGCGACGCGAAGTAGTCAGCGTCGAACAAGGACTTGGACTGGGGCGCATCGGCGTAGAGCTGATCCCCCATCAGCAACGCGAACGCCACGTCGTCGTGTACGCACTGCGCTGCGGAGGCGGCGAGCATCGAGGTGGACGCAGGATGAAGCTCCCCCTGCTCAGTGAAGGGCTGGTGACAGGATGCAACCGCAAACGACACATGCTGATTCTTCCAGGTGCCCTCCTCGGGGCGCAGTCGTGCGCGGCACGATGCCAACGGCTCACCGTGCCTGCACAGCTGGATCTCGAGCAGCTCCCCCGCACTGCCCGCGACCTCGAGCGTCGCAGCTCCGGTACGACCGGCTTCGTCGCTCAACTCGATATCCACTTCGCAGACGCATCGCCCATGGACGATGCCCCGGAGCTCGTACCGACCGGATTCCCGGCCATGCGCCCACACCCGGATCCCGTCCGAGAAGGAAACCCCGGCAATGACCGCATCACCGAGCCGAAGTTCTTCCCAGTCGGACACCGCCCTTTCCTAGACAACCGCAAGAAACTTCGCAACCGCGAGGCTTGTCTCCGGCGATCCTCAGGCTAGGCCTGTTCTGTGGCCTCATCCGGGTTCAAGCACTCCATCACCTGCGCGACTTGCATTGCGGTGCTCCTGCCGGGGTGTCACCAGGAGGTGCTCGGAGCGCCCGAGGTCCCGCAGGCAATCCGGGAGCAGGATCCCGGCCCGGTGACCGATAAGGCCCCCGAGACGGCCTCGAGCGCAGCACCCGAGATGGTGGACATCGACCTCACGCCCTACGGCCTGTCGGCGAAGATTCGGACGGACGGACACGTGGAGGCCGAAGGCACACCCAACGGCATCGTCCTGCGAAGCGATGAGGGGTTCGAGCTGGTGGTCGGCCGCGGGTCGTTGGACATGACCGCCGAGCGCGAGGAGCTGGTTCGTCAATACGGCAAGCGCTTCGCGCGATTCCTGATCGACTCCGAGCACATCGTCGCATGGGAGATCTCAGGCCCGACGAGCTCCACCTATCACTTCTTTGCGTCCTTCGAGCGGGAGGCCCTCTCTCACCACTGCAGGACCGGTCCTGATGGCGCCCCCACGCCGCAACTCGTGGAGACCATGGTGGACATCTGCCGGAGCGTGACCGCATCAAAAACTTGACCGCAGGCGCTTGCAGCCCTGCAGCTAGATCCTAGACCGCGCTCAGAGAAACAGCCTCTATCGAATCGAGATTCAGTCATGAAAAAAATCATCGCACTACTCCCCCTCCTCTCTCTCGCTCTTGTCGGTACCGCTTGCGACAAAGACAAAGCCTCCGCGACCGCGGTTCCTGGCGCCGCGGATGCTTCGGCTGAAGGTGACGATGCGGCCGCCGGCGCAGCGTCCGACGAGGACGAAGCCTCGGCGTTCGCCAGCGAAGACGATGACTCCGCATTGGCTGAAGCGGATGGTGAAGGCGCCGAAGCTGCAGCATCCGTCGAGGAAGAAGAATAGCTCGTCGAGCGATCATCGGGCAAAGCCGGCATCCCTCCACGGATGCCGGCTTTGTTCGTTCGCCGCGGGCACAGCATAGAACCAAGACAACGGCCGGTGCTCCGCAAGGAACGACCGGCCGTAGCATCAGCGGTAGAAGAGGGTTATTCGATGTCGTCGTTCGCGTCTTCGACCGAGGCCTCCGCGGCGTCCCCCTCATCTCCGATCGCTTCCGCGCGGCCGTCTTCCTCGACGGCCACGGCATGCGCCTCTTCGTCGTTGCTCGCGCCGGCCGCGACCCCCTCCCCCTGCGCGGAGGCTGAGACCTCGTCGGGGTTGGAGGTCGCGCGAGCGCTGTCTTTGTTGCAGCCAACGCTTACCGCGGTCACGAGAAGCAAAGCGGGGAGCAGAATCTGAGTGTGTTTCATCGGGTCTTTCATTCGTTGGGTGTTTCTGTTTGGGCGCGGGCTTCCGCGTCTGGCGACTCCGCCTGAGCCGCAGAGGATTCGTACGTAGCTTCGATCTCGACGGTCGCGTCTTCGCCTTCAGCCTCCGCGCTCGCTTCCGAGGGACGGGCTGTGACAGCCGCAGCGGGCCGACACGCAGACGCCAGAAGAGGCAAAACCAGCAAGCCGAATACAAGGTCGCCGACACGTCTTGACCGATCTACGTTCACGGGGTGGGCCTAGCCTCACCGCCGTCCTCGTCAAGTATCGGACGCGCATGGAGCTCTAGGGGCCGTCCCCACTTCGATGAAACGGCCATAGCGGCGCCCCCAGAGCCCATGCCGTCGTTCCTCATCGGTTGCTTGTGCCTAGCCCCCACTTCGCCGCTGCTGCCGAGTGCGCGTCGCGAGAGGAAGGATGATCACGCTCAGACCTGCAACCGTCCAGAACGACATCCGTAGCAGAGACCGGCTGGAACCGTGCCAAGTCGGCACGTACGCGATCACGCCCAGCACTACGGCGAGGATGACGAGAATCACAACGGTCCACAGAGGACCATCGAGAAGGGGTTTCATGGGTTTCTTCATGGACGTTGATCGGGGTCGGACGCAGTAGCGCGGCGATCAGGCTTTGGCGACGCTGTGGGCCGATGTCGACTTGAAGACGCCGTGGGCCACCTCGGCTCGGTCGCTACCCTCGACGGTGATCGACACAACCACGTTGCCGTTCTTCACCGCGTCTTCCACGACTTTGGCTTCGGTCTCGTTGAATCCGAGGCCGACCAGGCCACCGAGGAGGCCGCCGGCGGCTCCGCCTGCACCGAGTCCGGCGAGCGCGGCGGCCAGTGGGCCCGCGATGGCCAGCCCAACTCCAGGAATGACGATCCCCGCGACGGCGGTCAGACCCGCCGCGATGGCACCGAGCGTTCCGCCCACCACTGCGCCTGCGGTGGCTCCCTTGGGTGCCTTGGTGCTGTGCTCGATGGCCAAGTGTTTTTCCCGCGTCACGTCCGAGACCATCATGCTGATCTGCTGAGGGCTGAAGCCTTCCTCGGACAAGCGGCCGACGGCTCGGTTGGCGGCGGGAACAGTTTCGTAGGTGGCGATGATGGTCTTGGACATGCCCAGACTCATGAGCAAACCGCGTGCCAGCACGATCCTCTGGGGTTCAGCGAGTCTTGGTCGGTACCGAGCGAGACGGTGGCGCACGCATGAGCGCGCCCGCACAGACAACCCAACGTGGGGGTCAAACGAAAACCGGACGCCGAGGCATCCGGTTCGTGTGGTGTCGAACGTGAACGAACGAGCCCGACGGAGACACGGCCGGCGCCGCGCTCCTGGGCACCTGCATCACTTCATGGCGCTGCGCGCGAAGCTGAGGACCGCGAGAATCAAGAACACGTAGAAGGCAATCTTCGCGATTCCGGCTGCGCTCGCGGCGATGCCTCCGAATCCGAAGATTGCGGCGACGATGGCGAGGACGAACATGACAATGGCTGCGCGGAGCATGCCTGGGTGTTGTGCAAGCAGCCTGCCAACATCTTCGTTCTTGCCGGATGCGTCTCACAGCGGTTTGTGGGGCTGTCGTGCGACCGGTCGGTGTGCGGGGGCGGACCGGTGAGCGCGAACGCCCGCTCACCGCGTGTCGTCTCCTGAACTTGACAGGTGCCGCTCATGCCTCAGAGCCGCTTCATCGTCTCGCTCGCACAGACATCCCTGCCCGCAGCCCTGGAGCACCCCCCTCGACGTACACTCGACTTCGGCATCGAAGGTGGGAAAGGGCTCCGCGCAGAGGTCGAACCGCTGATCGTCAAGACCGTCCGCCGCGCGAGCTGAACACCACAATCCGACTTCGGGAATACCGAAGTCGAGACTCGAGGTTCGCAAGAACCGAACCCGGATTTCGGATTCACCGAAGACGCGAAAGTATCGAGGGGGGGGTTGAGATAGAACATTGCCGGGAGCCTCCACGCACCGTAGGCTCGCCGAGCGATAAGCTGCTTCGGTGCTCCTGGGCCACCGTAGTGCAACTTTCGCCAACGCCGTCCATGGCTCCGCACTACGAGATCCCCACGCTCGGGCTTGCCTCGGGCATCAGCTCCGACCCCACATGCGCTCTCGGCAGGGATCCGTTCAGCCTACGGTCTGCCCGAAGCTCTCGCGATGACGAGCCACGACATTCGGTAGGCGCGCGAGCACAAACTCAAACCCCGTCACCGCCCCAGCCTCGATACTCTCGGCGTTCAGCCCCTGCGCCGCTTCGGCAAGGTCGCGCAGGAACATCCCCCAGCGGGCGCCCAAGTCTGTTCCCGAGCCCTTCAAGAAGCTCAAGCCCGCACCGGCGAGGCCCAGCGGCTTTGCGATCCTGCGGGCCAGAACACGACCGCCAAGGGCGGACCCTTCGAGCACGTACGCCAGGCCCCAGGCCTGCGCGAGGTCACAGGCGCCGGGCGATGCTCCCTCCGAGCTCCCATCCTCGGCGCCCAGAGTGTCGAGGTCACGCCGTATTGCCGCGATTCGGTGTCGTTGCGACCAGCGGTCGCGATACGGCGGTTGGAGCGACTGCGCCGCGAGACATTCCCACGACTGTGAGAAGGCAAGCTGCAGACGCAAGAACTCACAGTACGCACCACGAGTTTGAAGAATCTGCCCACCCTGAAGCAGGGCATCCGCCTGCTCGTGAAGCGGATGGGTCGCGGTCTTCAACTGCATGTGGATGGAATTCATTGTGAGCCACCACTTCTACAAGAACTTGCGTGGCAAGATCGACCTACAAAATTGCCACCTCGAGCCGATCGAGGTGCCGGGTGCGATCCAGAGCCACGGCCTCCTGCTGGTCTGCGCTGAGCCCGACCTCACCGTGCTTCAGGTGAGTGAGAACGTCGAGGACCTCACCGGTGTGACGCTCGCCTCCTCGCTTGGAGCCACGATCGAAACGACGCTCGGCCCCGTCGTCGCCGGACGTCTACTGGAAGTCGCGAAGGCCGAGAGCGCGCGGTTCTTGGAGCCGTTCTCGGTGGACCTTCGCGGGTCCTGCTTCGAGGTCGCGGCGCATCGCACCGAGATGGGATTGATCGTCGAGGTCGAGCCCGCCGCTCGAGACGACGTACCGCTCACTGGCATCGTCCGGGCTGCGCTCATGCGACTCCGCGAGTGCGGAACGGTGCTCGAGCTGTGTCGAACCGCCGCACAGGAGATCCGTGCCCTGTCCGGCTTCGACCGCGTCATGGTGTATCGCTTCGACCCGGATTGGAATGGCGAGGTCATCGCCGAAGCCAAGCACGAGGATCTCGGGACCTACCTGGGCCTCGCCTTCCCCGCCCGCGACATTCCTGCCCAAGCTCGGCGCCTCTACACGCTCAACCCAGTGCGCGCGATCCCGGACGTCTCCTACACGCCGGCGGCCCTCGAGCCCGAGATCAGTCCGCTCACATCTCAGCGCGTCGATCTGTCCCAGGCAGCGCTGCGCAGCGTCTCCCCCGTCCACTGCGAGTACTTGCGGAAGATGGGCGTGGGGGCCTCGATGTCGGTCTCCCTCCTGGTCGGCGGAAAGTTGTGGGGCCTCATCGCCTGCCACCATCGCAGCGCCTTCCCGATTCCGAGTTCACTCCGCTCGGCGTGTGAACTCGTCGCCGGATCGATCTCGGCTGAAATTCCCCGAGCATCGTCCAGAGCGGTCGAGCATCGGTGCGCCGCGACGGCCCCCCTGTTCGATCAACTCGGTCTCGACCTTTCGGACAGCTCCGACCCTACGGCCGCTGTGCAGAGACACGGAGCGTCGATCTTGCAGGTGACCCACTGCGACGGAATGGCGGCCATCAAACGAGGCCATATCGCTTCCGTCGGTCTGACCCCCAACGACCGGGACCTCACCCGGCTCGCGGCCGCCGTTGCCGAGCGCTTCGACAAGCGAGGTCTGTTTCACACCAAGGCGGCACGCGAGCTCCTGCCCGAGTTCCCTCTCGGGGAACTGGTGGGCCTTCTGGGCTTGGATCTTTGGTCCAACGGGACGGACATCCTCATGCTGTTTCGCAGAGAACACGTCTCCACCGTCACATGGGGGACGAAGCCAGACAAGCAACTCAGCGTCGTAAACGGAACGCCCAAGCTCTCGCCCGAGGGGTCGTTCGCGCGCTGGAAACAAACCGTAGAGGGACACTCGTTAGCGTGGGGCCCGGAGTTGGAGACCATGTGCACCCGGTTGCGAGCGACGGTGAGCTTGAGCGCGTCTCGGAGGACCGGAGAACTGGAGCGCATCAACGACGAACTCGCGGCCGCAACACAGGCCCAGGATGAGTTTCTAGCGATGCTGTCTCATGAGCTGAGGAACCCACTCAACGCAATCTTGGGATGGTCGCGACTGCTCAAGGACGGCACCGTGACCGACCGACAAATGCCGCGCGCAGTGGGTGCAATCCACCGCAACGCCGAGGTGCAGCTGCAGCTGATCGAAGACCTCCTGGACATCTCGCGCATCATCAATGGGAAGATGCACATCGATCCACGACCTCTCGACATTCGAGAGCCCGTACGCGCCGCGATCGACACCTTGCGCGGCATGGCGGAGACGAGAGAGGTCGAAGTGTCGTGCGTACTTGGAGATGGAGCCGATGTCCTCGGGGACCCGGACCGGCTACAGCAAGTGTTTTGGAACCTCCTGAGCAATGCGATCAAGTTCTCCAGCCGCCAAGGTCGCGTTCGGGTGTCGACGGCCCGAGAGCATTCTTCCGTGGTCGTCCGGGTCGAAGACAGCGGCCACGGCATCACCTCGACGGACCTTCCGCACCTGTTTGGTCGCTTCGTACAGGGTCGCAACGGTGACCGACGCGGAGGACTCGGGCTCGGGCTGTCGATCGTCAAAGGCCTGGTCGAACTCCACGGTGGGACCGTCTCGGCGGAGAGTCCGGGTGTCGGATACGGATCGACGTTCTCGGTTCGGTTCCCAGCCGCTCCTGTTCGCGAAGTCACCGATGCCCCAAGATCCGATGCAAGCTCGAAGGTCGAGCTGAGCCCTCTTGCGGGCATGAAGGTTCTGGTCATCGACGACGAGCCCGACTCCGTGGAACTGCTTGTCACCATCTTGAAGGCAGCCGGGGCGCACGTTGATGCAGCCGACGGCGTGGTGGCCGGGCTCGCGGCGCTCGAGGGCGTGCGACCCGACGCGATCGTCTCCGACATTGGGATGCCCGGCGGCGGAGGCTGGGCTGTCGCACGCGGAGTTCAAGAGCTGCCCACACCTCGCCCCCACCTCATTGCTCTCACCGCTCACGCCCGCATCGAGGACCGGGTGCGAGTGTACCGAGCCGGTTTCAAGGCGCACATGGCAAAACCCGTAGACCCCAACGAGCTGGTCGCCCTCCTCGCATCCGTGGGTCCGGTGGTGAGTGTTGACGCCTCCTGAGAACCTCAAGCACCTTCGAGACCTAGCACCGACTCCCCTCTCACCGCGCTCAGGAGTCGTGCGACGGTGCTCTTGACGGCTTCGTCGAGCGACTCGCTCGCGTAGCTCAGATGCACTGGCAGTTCGCAGTCGAGTTCGGACAAGACCTGCAGCCGCATGTCTGCAAGGTCCGCTGCGACGACCCGCCGCGGCAATGCGACCGCCCCACGACCCTTGAGCGCAGCCATGCGGAGGACCCCGAGGTCGTCCGATTCTCCGATGACGTCGGTGTTGCAACCGATCGCGTCGAGACAGCGATCGACTTCGAGTCGCCACGGAGAACCACTGGTGAAGTGCACGAACCGCAGCCCGCGCTTTGCCGCGTAGTCGGTGTGCTGGCCCACGAGAAGAAGCTTCAGATTCATCGCGAGCTCGGTCTGTAGCCGCTCGGCCATCGGCATCGCAGGCCTGTTGTCGCTGAGCACGACATCCACCTCTCCCCGGCTCAGCTTCTGCATGAGCTCGGCCGAGGTACCGTGGCGAATCCGAGGCATCAACGTATCGTCGTCGAAGAGCGGGAGCAGGAAGTCGGCCGCAAAAGAACGTGATACGGACGACGTGACGCCGACCTCCACCACCGTGCGGGGCGTCTTCTGGCGTTCAAAGGCCTCCATGAGCTTGTTCGCGGCGCCGAACATGGTCTCGGTGAAGGACAGGCACGTGCGCCCGGCATCCGTCAGACGCAGGCCGGTGTTCGTGCGCTCGAACAGCTTCCGACCCAGAAGCTTCTCAACCTGGCGAACCTGCTCGCTGACCGTGGACTGACGCAGCCCAAGCTCCCTCGCGGCCGCGGCCTGGGACCCGAGACAAGCGACGGTGTGAAAGTAGTAGAGGTGGTTGTAGTTCACCGCACCTGTCTTCTAACCCGCCGGCTCATTACGACAAGGTGGATTGCTGTGAAAAGCACGTGGTCTAGGACCGTCGCATGAAGCGAAAGCCACCCACCCCTGCCGAGTTTCCTGTCCGCGAGCCCAAGGACAGCCCGGAGATCGGACCTCAAAAGACCCCGCCGCCCCGCATCGATCCCCCTGCACACGAACCTGAGGATCCAAGAGGGGCTCCGGTTCGAGAGCCCAAAAAAACCGGAGACGCGCGAAACGCCTCCGGCCTTGGATACTGAGACCGCCACGGGGGCGGCGGCAGCCACACCGAATCTCACTGCGCCGCCTCCGTGCCGATCCGATCGCCAATGTGGTCGCTGAGGGACTCTCCGCCCGAGACGCCGAAGTCCAGGGTACGGATGGGGAACGGGATGACGATCTCCTCCGCATCGAAGGCCTGCTTGATGGCGATAATCGCGGCAGAGCGGGCGTGGAGGAACGCGCCCTGAGACGCGTCACAGATCCAAAAACGCACCGTGAAGTCGATCGAGCTGGAGCCGAAGCCCGTGTAGACGAGATCCGGTTCTTTCTCGCTATCGCACGCATCGAGCGAGCGAACGGCCTGCAGCGCGATGTCCCTGGACTTCTCGAGATCATCCCCGTACGACACGCCCACCGCAACCTCGACCCGTCGTTTCTCGGTGTCGGTGTAGTTGACGATGGAGGACTGATAGACGTCCTTGTTCGGGATGATCACGGATTCTCCGCTGAGCAGCGTCAGTCGGGTGGCGCGAAGGTCGATGTTCTCGACCCGGCCGAAGTGTCCTCCGACCTCGACGAGGTCACCAATCGCGAACGGATGCCGGATGGCCATGAGCAGACCGGAGACAAAGTTCGCCGCGATGTCCTGGAACGCAAAACCCAGGGCCAAACCGACGATACCCACGCCAGCGAGCAGTGACGTCACCGCTTTGTCGAGATTCAGCACGCTCAGTGCCGTGAAGACTCCGGCGGCCAAAATACCGATCCGGATGATGCTGCTCAGCAGACCGACGATCTGCGGGCTCTTGACGACCTTGCCGAGCCCCCGATCCGCGAGTTTGCTGACCCACCGGGACACGAATCCGAACATGACGACCACGACGAGGGCCACGGCTGCGTTCGGCAGCATCTTCACGGCGGTGGTGAGCCACCCCTGCAACTTGCCGAGGACCTCACCAAACAGTTCACCGAAGTTCATGTCAGGGGCCTAGTCAGCCTGGGCCTTGATGCAATGCGCTCAATCCGTGATGTTCTCGGCCCCGCGCTGAAGGCTCAGGGCTCTGCCTGTGGATGCGCGCCGCTT
>CAYGTG010000033.1:0-18495 GCA_964352485.1 uncultured Nannocystaceae bacterium
GGTGCTCGGAGATGACGGAGGTGCGGTCTCCCCGGACGCTGACTCGGGGTGCGGATGCCGAGCGCAGGGGCGTGGACTCGGGGGCTTGGGCATGTTCTTCCTCCTGCTGGGCGCCGCGACGGCGAGACGGCGCACTGTCGGTCGATAGCGCCTCTCGTCGCTGGCATTGGCAGACAGACGAGCCATCTCACTCGTCTGCGGACGGAGTCTTCGGCGAAGGCGTCACCTTGTGGATGCCAAGCCCCAGGCGTTTGAGCACTGCTTCCGCCTTTTCGGTGCCGACCAAGACCACCAGCGTGATGGCGGTGACCACCACCGCCATCACGTGAAATCCGCTCGCGATCGCCGCGGAGACAGCCGCCAACACCCATATGGTCGCGGCCGAGGTCATCCCGGTCACGGTCCCTCCGCGCGCCATGATCGCGCCCCCTCCCAAGAAGCCGATCCCCCCCACGAGCTGTCCAAGGACGCGGGTGGGGTCGGCCCCGCTCGCGCCATTCAAGTCCTCCGCCAACCGAAGGAAGAGGATGGTCCCCAGACAGATCAGAACGCTGGTTCGGATGCCGCAGGGCTTCCCGCGAAGCTGCCGCTCGAGCCCCAGCGCACCGCCGCACAGAATGGCCAGCGCAACCTCGACCCAGAAGTCGACGCCAAGTGGATCGACGAGATGCTGGCGCAGGAACCACATGCGAGGACTCTACACGGACCTGGTGCGCAGCTTCCTGCCTCGCGGGTCGATCGCGGCGAAGGTCTCGCCCGCGCACGAGCCCACGTTTTTCGGGGCAACGCCACGGCGTCGACCGCGAAGATCGGAATTCGCGGTAGCGTGTACCCACGTGCGCCCCTCACTCGCCCTCGCCATCGGCTTGGTCGTCGCGACAGGATGCTTGGCTCCGGACGCTCGTCAGTGTGCGATGGACTCCGAATGCCGACTCGACGGTCGCGAGGGGCGTTGCGAGGCGATCGACTACTGCGCCTACCCCAATGATCGTTGTGACGTCGGCTTCAGCTACAGCCCGTACGCACCCGACGGCATCGCGAACACGTGTGTCGAGCAGGACAATGAGACCGGCGAACAAGGCGAGCCGCAATGCGAGGGAGACTGCGAGCCGCTCGAGGAGTTCGGGCGCTGGACGGTCGATGCCCCGACCACGTTGATCGACGCCGCGCTGCTTGGCGAGGCCGTCGTCATCGGCGGCAACGTTGCCGGCCAGGCTCACATCGTCGCCCTCTCCTCCAACACCGCACGAGTCGTGCCTGAGTTCACGCTGGTGGCTTTGGCGACGAGCGGCGAGCGCATCATGGTCGGTGGGAACGAGGGAGCCATGCCGGCCTTGTTCGCCCTCGAACCATCGCTTGAAACCGTTTGGGAGCGGCGTTGGTCGACCGGGGAAGACGACATCATGGTCGGCACGGGCGCGGCGATGGACGGCGGCGCTGTTGTGGGAGGCCGGGCCTACGGTCGCCCGTGGGTCGAGCAGGTCGATGCCGACGGAGCCACGCAGTGGAGCCAGCAGTGGGACGCCAGCGATTCCCCCGTGCAGCTGCTCCTTGCTCGCGGGGGTCTCATTCACGCCATCGGAGCCGACCCCGAGGGTGTTCAGGCGCGAACCTTCACCTCCCGCGGAGCCATGGCCGGGCCATTCGCATTGTCGAGCCTCCCCCCTACCGCCCTGCTCGGCGGCACCACGAGCACGACCGGAATCACCTGGATCACGCCAGAGCAGGTGTGGGCGAGCGGGCACGACCTCTCGACGCCCCTCGAGCTCGCCCTCCCCTCCGCCGCTGCCGCTGCGCTGGACGGAGCGAACAATCTCATCATCGCGCGGGTCCTCGACGCGCTCACCATCGAGACCTACGATCCACAAGGCACTTTGACCGGCTCGGTCGAGCTCTCGGTTGGGCCGATCGACGGCATCGTTGCACTTCACGATGTCAGCGCCCGAATCGTCCTCGTGGCCAGGGTTGGGCAAGATGAAGTGGTGGCATGGAGGATCGCGCCGTGATTCGAGGCTTCATCGCTGGCCTCGCGATGCTGCTGTTGCCCGCGCCAGCCATCGCTGCCGACCTTTGGGTGGATGGAGATGCGGCCCCGTGCGACGGGGACGGAAGCGTCGAGGCCCCCTTCTGCGACATCGACAGCGCAACTGCTGCAGCTCGGCCTGGTGACACCGTCCACGTCCGAAGCGCGGCGCAGCCCTATGGCGAGGTGATCCTCTCTGAAGTCCTTGTCTCCGGGACCGCGGCCGCACCCATTCGGTTGGTCGCAGCGCCTGGCGAGAGCCCCATATTGTCCGGCGAAATCAGGGTGACAAACCTGAGCTACTGGGTCGTCGAAGGGTTCACCATCGTCGGAAGCGTCGACCGCGGCATTGAGGTGCGCAGCCCCACGACCCCCTCGACAGGGGTCGTCATTCGCAACAACCGCATCTTCGACTCGTCCGCGCGCGGCATCAAGAGCGGGGTCCCGGACTTGGACAGCGCCCTGACCAACGGCACGATCATCGAGAACAACTACATCTTCGGAGCGACCACGGCCGGCATCGAAGTTTCGGAGGGCTCCGGCATCATCGTCCGCGGCAACGTCGTCGAGGACACTCGCTGTCCGCTCGAAGGCTTCTCCCCCCAGCACGGCATCGTCGTCAACGGGACCGCCACCGACGTGGAGATCTCCGGCAACATCGTCCGGCTGAACGCCGGGTGCCCCGAAGATCAGAATCAGGTGGTCGGGGTCAACATCCGAGGCGCAAGTGATGGCAGGGCCTCGAACAACCTCGTCGAGGTCACGGGTTCGGCCTCCGCGCTGTTCGTCGGCGGAATCTCGCTGCGAAATGACGCGACGAACTGGCGCATCACCGACAACATCATCCGCAACTCGCAGGGCTGCGGGCTGTGCGACGGCGCCGACGCAACCGGCGCAAGCGGGACCTACTGGGCCCACAACACCGTGGTGAACACCGAGGTTGGCATTGCCGCGAACATGTCGACTGGCGCGGTCTTCGAGTCCAACCTCATCGTCGCGACGACCGCCGCCGTCACGCTCGGCGAAGAGCTCGGGGTCATCACCTCGCGCAACAACATCCTCTTCGCCCCCGGCCCGACGCCGTTCGAGACCACCTCGGGCAGCGCGGTCGACTTCGCGGATTGGTCCAGCGACTGCGGGTGCGACGAGGGCAGTCAGTTCGTCGAACCCACGCTTGCGCCCGACGGTCTCACGCCGCTCGAAGCTCCTGCGCTCGATGGCGCCGCCACCTCGATGCGCTCCGCCACCACGGGCACCGCGGCCGACATCGGCGCCCTCGAAGCACCGATCTTCCGCGACGCCGAGATCCGCGACGACGGTCGACGGGTCACCGCATTCTTCGAGGTCGCTCATCCCCCGCTCACGCCTGCGGGGTGCGAAGGCGTCCAGGTGCTCCGAGATGGCGAGACTGTTGGACTCGATGACTGCGACTTCGGCGAGGACACGATGACGATCTCGCTCCTTGCCCCGCTCTACGCCGACGAGGACGCGGAGTTCGCAGTTCTCAGGCTGTTCGACCAGGCCGCCGTTGGCGGAATCGGGGCCATGGTGGCGCCCATCCGAATGCGGCTGGACACCTCTGGCCTTCCCGAAGCCCCCGAAGCGGTGGAGGAGGAGGGCGAAGACGAGACCGACGGCCCGGGCGCGAACACCCCCCCGGCAGAGGCAGGATGTGGATGCAGGTCCAGCACGCCGGGGAGTTGGGCCTTCTTTGTGATCGTGCTCGCACTTCGTACAAAGCGGTCGTTTCGACGCGATTGAGGCCGACCAAACCTGGCCGAGGGCTACCTGACATTCGGACCGCGGCGGACGCTCGCGAGCTCGAAAGTCAAAGATGCAACCCCTCGAATACACAGCCGCCCTGCTCTGCCTGTTCTCGGCTGCCTGCTACAGCGGCGTGAGCGCGACCGCAGTCGACACGGACGGCCCCCTCGGTGGCGCAACGTCGACCGGCGCAGACGGCGACTCCGGCAGCGATGACTCCGGCAGCAGCGACGACGCCCCCACCCCGGAGTTCGCGTGTGATGAGTCCCCCTTCTCGATCTCCGCCGCGCCGCTCCGCGGTCTGACCCGCGCACAGTTCCGCAACTCGGTGGAGGATCTCCTGGGCTCCTCCCAGGAGCTCGACGACGCGTTCGAGCGACTCGGCGACCTCGTCGACGGAAAAGTAGGCCAGTTCTCCGCCAACGTGAGCAACCCCGACCAAGGCGTGGCGCGGACCTACATGCTCATTGCGGAGAACATCGCGGGTGTCATCGAGGCACGCCCCGACGTCATGCCCACTTGCCCGTTGAGCGACATCACCTGCGTCGAGCCCTTCTTCGAGACGTTTGGCCAGAGGGTCTTTCGCCGACCGCTCCGCGACGAGGAGCTCCAACGCTATCTGGACCTGTGGTCCTCCCAGCGCGACCTCCACGACGGTGCGACCGGCGTCCGCGCTGCGCTCTCGGCGATGTTTGCGTCTCCCAACTTTCTCTATATCGAAGAACCGGTCCTCGAGGGCGAAGGCGACTTCCTCGAGCTCGAGAACTACGCGCTCGCGACTCGTCTGTCCTACTACCTATGGCAGAGCGGTCCGGACCAGCAACTCCTGACCATCGCGGCCTCGGGAACCCTGCAGGAAGACGACATCCTTGCGGCGCAGGTCGACCGGATGATCGAGGACCCACGCTTTGACCGCGCGCTCGAGAATTTCCACACCCAGCTGGTTGGCCTCGATCGGCTGGCGACGTTCGAGACTCCGGCAGAAGGATGGTCCGATGATCTCCGCCATGAAATGATGGCCGAGATCGGTGCATTCGCGCGGTACGTGTTCGCGGAGTCGAGCGGCAGCATCGACGAGCTCCTCACCGCCGACTACACCGTCGGAACGCCTGACCTGGCCGAGATCTACGGATCAGCGATGAATCCTGATGGGATCATCCCTCTGGATCCGGCGCACCGCAGCGGTCTCCTGACGCAGACCGGATTCCTGACGATGACCGGTGGCGTTGCGCAGGAGGTCCACCGCGGCCTCTTCGTTCGGAGGTCCCTGATGTGCGAGCACCCCCCGGAGCTGAGCGAGCAGCAGCAAGAAGAGATCGATCTCGATCCGGCCGTGGACCGACTCAACACCCCACTGTGCGCCGCATGCCACGTCTACACCGACCCGGTCGGCTTCGGACTGTCGAAGTACGGATCGCTGGGTGAGTACCTCGAGGACGACCCGGTGGACGCGTCCGGGGAGATCGTCCCGCTGACCCCCGGCGGCCTCGAGGGCACCTTCGAAGGTGCTCCGGAGCTCGCGCAACTCCTCGCAGACAGCGAGAGCGTGGAGCGCTGCTTCACCGTTCAATGGTCGCGATTTGCAATGCAGCGACTCGAGACCGAAGAGGACGCGTGTGTCCTGCAGGCGCTGGGCGATCAGACGCTCGAGACCGAGGGGGACCTCCCCACCCTTGTCCGCTCCATCGCGCTTTCCCCCCGCTTCCGAGTTCGCCGCGCGGATTCGTTCACCGAATAGACAGGAGATCCGAAATGCCCATCAAATCCAAACTTGGACGCCGCCTTTTTCTCGGATCCGTCAGCTCGGCCGCTGCGGCCCTCCCGTTCCTTCGGGCCTTTCCCCTCCATGCGCACGGCGGGGAGGCCCCGATGCCGAAGGTGATGTTCATCGCCTTCCCCAACGGACCACTCGTCGGGCCCAACGGCACCAACAACTACCAGGGGTGGCGCCCCCCCGGCTTCAGCGGCTCACAGAGTGAGCTTCCCGAGTCGCTGCCCGACATCTTCTCGCCACTGGACAAGCATCGTGAGCGCCTCGTCTTTCTCGAGGGCTTGAGCTACGTCGAGGACAGCAGGCCCCACCGGAGCACGACCAGCCTCCTCACCGGACGTCGCCGGCACGTACCCGGGGCGGGAATCGACGAGTACACGAGCACGGGCGCGTCGGTGGACCACGTCCTCGCCCAGGAGCTCGGCACCAACGTGCTCAACACTGCCTACCAAATCAATGGCTACGGCAGCGTCGGCGAGAGCTACTGGTCCTACAGCGGGCCTCAGGCGCGGGTGCTCCCGTACCAAAACCCACTCGACACCTTCGCGGCCGTGTTCGGCGAGGGGCTGGACAACGAGGCCGCTGTACAGCTCCTCGCGCGACGAACGTCCGTGCTCGATGTCATCGCTGGCGACATCACGTCCATGAAGCTGCGCGTCCCGTCAGCGGACCGTCCCCGACTCGATGCCCACTTCGATGCCATCCGTGCGCTCGAGCTGGACCTGATCGCCACCACCGAGTCGAGCTGCAAGACCCCCGGCGCCCTGCTGGACTACGACCACACCGCGAACGAGAATGCACCGAGGGTGTTCCGGGACCACGCATCGATCATCACCCAGGCGTTCGCGTGCGGGCACTCCCGCGTGGCGACGCTACAGCTGGGCAGCCTCGGTGGAGACAGAGTGCGGCCGCTGTGGCCCGAACTCGGGGTCAACACCAACCACACCGAGCACGCCATCTGCCACGAATTCGCGGGCACGAACCCCGTCGGCGGGACGAACCCGATCGACGAGACCCTCGCGATCCAGCTCGGCCTGCAGAAGGAGAGGGCGTTCTCTCGGCTGTACGCCGACGTGCTCGACATGATGGAGACCACGCTCGACATCGATGGAACACCACTGCTGGAGAACACCCTGGTGATCTACGTCCGCCCGTTCGGCCAGAACCACAATGCGTCAAACGTGCTGTGGATCGCCGCAGGAGGAGCCGGCGTGAATGTCTCCGGCGGGCGCTTCCTTGATGTTGGAGGTGCCGGTGATCCGCTGCGCTATTACAACGACGTGCTCACCACCGTCTGCAACACGATGGGCTACGACGTCGACGGATTCGGCGACCCGGACTACTGCGGCACCCCGATCGATCTCTCATAGCTCGGAGGATCCTCGGCGCTCATGGTCACCCGGTCTACATCCCCGGTGCCGCGCGGCGATGGGCGACGCCTGAGCGTCGGGCACGACGCTGCTTGAGAGCCAGGCGGACGACACCGCCGATGAGCACGACAGAACCCACCGCAGCCAGGCCGACTCCCGACCATCCGAGCCGCTGACCGGCCAATGAGTGATCCCGAAAGGCTTGCTCGTCCCGTGTCGCCCCGGGTCGCGCCACACGAGAAGCGCCCACAGCGAACAGAGTCGCACCAATGAGCATGAAGGCGCCTCCTGCTCCCACCATGCTCCAGCCTGCAGCGTCGTCAGCGCGCCGAGGTTGGTCCGTGCGCTCCACGGAATCGGGCGTCAAAGATCGCGGCGGGGGCACCGGCTCGGGCGCGGGCTCGGGCGCGACCGTCCGAGGATCGACGCCGCACTTCTCGAGTTCGTCGTTCACGGACTCCCGAGCGCCCTCCGACAGGTCAGTCTCCAGGTAGGCTTCGAGGTGCTCGACCGCGTCGTCACAGCGGCCCAGCACCACCTCGGCCCGCGCCAGACCGAACAAGTAGTCTGCGTCCAAGTTCGGATCCTCCGCGGCGGCACGCTCGAGCAGCTCGATCATGCCCTCGTAGTCCCCGGCGTCCCAACGCTCGCCGGCCTCGGCGAGCACTTCGCTGGACGAACGGGCCGGCCCGAGCGCCAAAGCGGCCGCGCACAGCAAGCGAAGAGCCGACATTGGCTCAGCCTACTTCGGTTTGTGCTGCCACGGAAACAGAACGGAGATGTGCTCTAGCTTTCGGGCACGCACTCGGCCAAGCCTTCGTCGGTGACGATGCAAATGGGGGTCTCCCCCGCGCAGTCGATCGCCTCGCACGGATCACCCGGTGGCACGACGCACGTGGCCATGCCGCAGTCATCTTCGACACACAGCGTCGTGGGTGAGGCGCAGTCGACAACCTCGCAACCGATGGGCAGCTCTGGGCACATCGCTTCGGGCACGCACTCGGCCAAGCCTTCGTCGGTGACGATGCAGATGGGGGTCTCCTGCGCGCAGTCGACCAGCGCGCACGGGTCGCCTTCGGGCAGGACGCACGTGGCCACGCCGCAGTCATCTTCGACACACAGCGTCGTGGGGGAGGCGCAGTCGATGACCCCGCAACCGTCCTCGACTTGCTGTGGACACGCCGCTTCGGGCACGCACTCGGCCAAGCCGTCGTCGTTGATGATGCACACCGGGGTATCCCCGGCGCAGTCGACAACCTCGCACGGATCACCCGCTTGGCCGGTCTTGGATCCGCCCTCGCCTGAGGACCCCGTCTCCGGCAAGTCGCACGCTGAAGCGGTGACGAGCGCGAGCAAGGAACACCAAACGAGGGAAGAGTTGAGCCAAGTCATCGAAGTTCTCATGACAAGCAATTCCCGCCCGACGGAGATTCCGTCACCCTGCTCCAAAAAAAACCGCGTGCGGTGTTTGCAGCGCACTCCGAATCGGCAGCAGTCCTACTGCGGCTCGTCCTTCCACGGAAACAACGGCTCGCTTTCGGTCTTCTTGACCGACTTCTTCTTGGCGGGCTGCGATCTCCTCTTTCGCCGCGGGCCCTTCCGCCGCGGGGCGGCGCTCGCAGTGGCGGCCTGGGGCCCCTCGACGTCTGGGACAAGTACCTCGGCCTTGGGGTCCGGCGGCGGCGGCGCGGACGTCTCGGCCGCACCCACAAGCTCGGCTTCGGGCGCCACGCCTGGGGCCGCCACGGTGGCCGCTGTGGGCTCGACCACCGCGCCCTCCGTCTCAGGAGCAACGGACGTTTTTGCCTCGGGCGTGTCGGTTTGCCGCAACACGATGAACGCGACAGCGCCTGCAGCGACTCCGACCGCAGTGGCCTTCAGCCACCCTGGAAGTCCCGCCGCGGGCTTCGCGAACTCCTCGGCTTCAGGCAACCGTGGAAGCATCGGGTCGGCCGTCAGTTCGACCGGCTCTGGCTGGCCCATCAGCTGCTCGATCGTGCTCGCAACGACAGGCTCGCTCAGGGCGATGCCCTCGGCGCGGGCGAAGGCCTCGATCTCCTCCCGAATTGCATGGGCCGTCGGATGGCGATCCTCGCGGTCGAGGCTCAGCGCCCGCAAGACGATCGCTTCGAGCGCTGCTGGATAGTCGGGCAAGACCTTGGACGGCGCCGTGAACCGGCCGTCGACGATCTTGTTCATGATCGCAAACATGTTCGAGCCCCCGAAGGCCCGGCGCCCGAGGGTTGTCTCGTAGAGCAGGATTCCAAGGTTGAAGATGTCGGAGCGACGATCGAGCGCCTGGCCGCGACACTGCTCCGGCGACATGTACCCGGCCTTTCCTTTCAGCGATCCGGTCTTGGTGAGGCCGGTTTCCGAAAGAGCCTTGGCGATGCCAAAGTCGACGACCTTGACCACCCCGTCGTGGCGCACCATCACGTTGGACGGCGAGATGTCGCGATGCACCAGCTCGAGCGCCGTGCCGTCGGGCTTCTTGGCCTCGTGCGCGTGATGGATCGCAGCGCACGTCTGGGCGATGAGCGACAGTGCACAAGACAACGGCAGCGGGCCCTGGCTCGCGGCGAGCACGTCCAGCAGGGTGTGGCCGTCGACGAACTCCATCACCAGGAACAGCTCGGACCCGTCGCGATCGAGCTCCAGGACCTGCGCGATGTACGGGTGGTCCAGGAGCAGGGCGACGCGCGCCTCGTGCTGGAACAGCGTCACGAACTTGGACTCCTGCGAGAGATGCGGAAGCACCAGCTTGAGCGCCACCGGGCGGGCCAGGCCGGCGCCACCCTCCGCGCGCGCAAGGTAGACCTCGGCCATCCCGCCCGCCGCGATGCGCTTGAGCACCCGATAGCGACCAATGGCTGTGCCCGGAGCGATCTGACGGTGCGACTGAGCGCCCGGCGTCGCGGCCTCCCCCACCGGCGCAGTGTAGCGCATGGCCGCCGGGGGGATTCACCGCAACGAACGCAGCCAATCCGCGTACGAATCCATGATGGCTTCGACCTTCGAGGCTCCTGGACCGCGCTCTACCCGCTTGCGGACCAACTCGCGCGCGCGGACCAGGCGCGTCTTGACCGTGCTCTCCGAGATGCGGAAGACCGAGGCGATCTCACGGACCTTCATGCCCTCCCAGTAGTGCAGCTGGACCGTCATCTGCAGGTGGACGGGGAGCCCGTTGAGCCCCATCAGCATCGCAGTCTGCTCCTGGCGCAGCGACGCGCACCGGCTGGGCGTGATGACCGTGTCTGGCCCCTGCGCGGTTCGGAACGACACCATCCGGTCGAAGCGCTGCTGGCTGCGAAGATAGGTGAGTAGCTTCCGACGCGCGATCGCGAAGAGGAACGACTTGAAGGGTGCCTCGCCCCGGTAGCGACCCTGTGCTTCGATGCAGGCCAGCAGGGTGATCTGGGTGAGGTCGTCGGCCGACTCGGGCGCCTTGAGCTCGAAGAAGCGGTGCAGCGACGCGTAGTGACGTCGCATCAGCTTGTCCCCCGAGCGCTGGCTTCCCTTCGACCAGCGCGCGAGGAGAACGTCGTCGGTGGCCATCGTTCGTGGACCATCGGATGCCCAGGCTCGAGCGGTCAAGTTCGAGGGTGCAGGGTCGTTCGCGAAGAACCCCGGGTGAACGTGCCCCTCGGCCGCTCTACCCACCCAAAACGCCCCGCAGGAGGTTGGCCGGATTCGTTCCCGATTTGTCCTGGTCCGCCACCGAAACCTGAACAAGACTCCTGGCGCGATGATCGCCGTTTCGTTCTTAGCCTTCGATGGCGTCCAAGCGCTGGACGTCTGTGGACCCCTGGAGGTGTTTGCGACGGCAAACGAACTCAGCGGAACGGACCACTACGCGACCAGCGTGCTTTCCCCCAGTGGGGCCCCGGTCCGCGCCACCAACGGGCTTCGATGGGTCGTCGACGGCACCTGGGACGACCTGTCCTTCGGAGCCACGCTGATCGTTCCGGGCGGACAAGGCATCCACGCCCTGCGGACCCCGGAGGTCTCGGGCCTCCTCAAGCGGCTGGGCACACGCGCGGGTCGCATCGCGAGCGTTTGCACGGGCTCGTACCTGCTCGCCGAAGCAGGCCTGCTCACCGGCAAGCGGGCGTCGACCCACTGGTCGAAAGAAGACGACTTTGCGTCCGCGTTTCCAAACACCACGCTCGACCGCGACTCGCTGTATCAGACGCAGGACGACGGCAAGCCGATCTGGACCTCGGCCGGCGTGAGTGCGGGAATGGACATGGCGCTCGCGATGGTCGAACGGGACACACAGCCTGAACTCGCGCACGAGGTTGCGCAGTGGCTGGTCCTCAGCCTCCGACGACACGGCGCCGAGGCCCAGCGAAACAGCGCCCTGAAATCTCAGGCGCTGCATGTTCGGGAGGTCGCGCGCGTGCAGGCGTTCGTGCGAAACAATCCGGCCGACGACCTCCGCGTCGAAGCCCTCGCGCATCGAGCCAACATGAGCGTCCGAAACTTCACCCGGCGCTTCTCGGCCGAGAGTGGAATGTCGCCGGCGCAGTTCGTGCGTGAGGTCCGAACCGAACACGCACGCAGACTTCTGGCCGCAAGCGACCGAGGCACCGACGAGGTCGCCAAGGCCTGCGGATTCCAGTCCCGCCAAGCGCTGCGCCGCGCTCTGGACGACACCGCACTGCAGGAGGAGAACTGAGATGTCGATACCGCCCAGCCTCATCGGATCCCGCGCCGACCTACTGATCGAGGCCGTCGTGGTCGCCGAGCTTGTCGCCATTCCAGTGCTACTGCGTGCGATTCGAGCGGCCCGCGAAGGCCAGTTTGCTCTTCACAAGTCGCTGCAGCTGACGCTGGCCGCCATCTTCGCAGTCGCCACCGTTGGGCTCGAGGTCGATATTCGACTCGCGGGCGGGATGGACTACTTCTCCGCCGGCGGACGCTACGAGGGCACGATCTTTCTCAACGCCGTCCTGTACGGGCACCTCGCGGTCGCCGCAGTCAACGCTGCGTTGTGGACCGTGTTTCCGGTCGTCTCGTGGCGCAGGTTCCGGGCCCAGCTGTTACCCGGAACCTTCTCCGCCATCCACCGAACGCTCGGTTGGTGGGCGGTGCTCGCCTATGCGCTGACCAGCGGAAGCGGACTGCTTTTGTACATCGTGGGCTTTGTGCTGTGAACGTCAGTCAGGTCGTGATCATGCTGTCCCGGACAGTCCTACGCCGCGGATGAATCGGGCGAGCGGGCGAGCTCATGGAGGAAGCGGCGAAACAACCGCTGACGACCACGCGCATCGGGGAGTCCAGGTGCTGAGTCAGAGGCCTGAACGAGGCTCGGCTCGCGAGACAAGGAGGTCCACGTTCGCCGCACGGCCGCTCGTCGGCTGCGCCGGACCCGGTGCTTGCCTCGGTTTGAGAGACGTTGCGCAGCCCAGGCGTCGATGTCCCACGACAGCTGCCCGTGTCGGACCTCGTCATTCGCGATTCGTCGCAGCACCGCACGTTCCTTGGGATCTGCGGCGCGATGAGACTGCACCAGCGCCTCGAGGGCCGCGAACGACTCCCGAATGCAACCTTCGGAAGCGTTCACCCGCGCGAACTCCAGGATAGAGACGCGCCGCCTCGGATGTTGCGCGCCAGGAGCAGCGTTCCAGCCTTCGCAGAGTCCTGCCATCGACGCACACAGCCGAGCGTGGACCCGCTCGTCCTCCTGGGCGTCAAGCGCTCGGTCCACCAGAGTCCGCGGAGCGCCAAGCCGACAAAGATCGTCCGCCAGTTCGCCAAAGGCCCTGACCGCAGCCCACTCGAGCGCGGCCATCTGCGCCCACCACCGCGAACGTGCAGAGCCGGGAGGTTGAAGATCCAGCCCCAGCTGCGACCGCGCGAGGCGACCCCCGACGCAGTCAGGGGGCCCCATACAGACGGACATCTGGTCGGTGATGCGCTCTCCCAACTCCACGACGCACTCTGCATCTTCGTCCGAGGGAAACCGGATGAGGTAGGCCTCGGTCAGCGCGGATTCGAGAGCCTCGGGCCACATCAGATCCTCGGTCCAGATTCGCTCGGCGGGGATTCGGATCTGGCGAACGTTCAGGCCGGTGTTGATCACGCACTCGAGCTCCTCGGTCTCGACGTCGACCAGGCACGACTCGATATCGCCCTCCGGAGCCTCCACGACCCCGACCGAGCACGCGTCGAGGCAAAACGCAGACGACTCGGCGGCGCTCGCCAGCTGATCCAAAGCGTCGAGCCGCCAAACGGAGAGCCTCTGCTCCACCTCCTCATCTGGACACTCGCAGGCCCCACCTAGAGTCAACGAGGCGAGCGCTACGATTCCGATGACATGACGCAGGTCCACAGGGCGGTTGTGCGTCCTGCGAGCCCAACGATCAAGATCCGCCCCAAAAAGCCGTCCGAGCGCTCCTACTCCGGAGCTTCGAGGGACACCAGGCGGTGGGTCATGTGACAGTCGGTCTTCGTGTCCGCGACGACACCGACCACGTGCACCTCGACCGTTCCCTCGAACGGCGCACCGGGTTCGACCGTTCCCCGGGCTCGGGCCGTGGCCTCCAGGCTGCCGTCGAACTTCGTGTCATAGCCGCCCACGTCCCAGCTGCCGTCGGCATCGACGCCGCCATGGAGCCGCACAGGAACGTAGCCATCGAGGTTGATCCCGATGTGCCCGTCGTCGTCCAGATCGACCCGCAGGGCTCCTTCCTCCTGGTAGACGGTGATCCACTCGATGGACTCGGCGTCTCGCTCGCACACCACATACGTCGTGCCCCCGTTGTCGATGGGCCCGCACGCGCCCGCACAGGACACGACGCTGGCGCGGGTCTGGTAGGACCCGGAGAGCCCATCTCCGGCGGCGTCCCCCTCGGGAATGTTCTCGACCACATCTCGGTCGAGGTACTCGTCGGTGGCGTCATCCTCCTGAGTACTCTCGGCCTCGCAGCCCGCCACCAGCGCGCCAAGCAGAACCGTCGATACAATACCCAGCCGCATGCCGATCGTCGTCTACCACCGCCTTGGGCAGGTGAAAAGGCGCGCGCGAGCCCGCCTCGGCGTTGGGGGTTTCGAATGGAGCTTGGGGCCGCGCCGCCGCGGGCAGAGGGGCTCTGCGGACTCGACCGAAATGCGAGCAGATTCTTTTTGGGGTCGGTGAAATGCCGCGATGTGCTGTACTCCAAGCGTCGTGAAGCTCTCGGCATGGATACAGGCCGCGCGCCCCCTGGCACACGCCAACCTCGCGATGCCGCTGCTGGTCGGGGAGGTCCTTGGCTGGGCCCTCTTGGGGGAGTGGGACCTTCGGCTCGTTCTCCTCACCCACCTCGCCGTGGTGCTGGACCAGCTGTTCATCGTCTTTGCCAACGACGTCGCGGATGAGGAGTCGGATCGCGCCAACAAACACGCGACACCATTTTCTGGCGGTTCCCGGGTTCTCGTCGAGGGCAAGATCTCCAGCCGGGCGCTGAGGAGGGCCTCGTGGATCGCCGCCCTCGCCCTGCTCGGACTCGCCGCCACGATGGCGCTTGGAATGGACCGACCGCTGCTGTTCCCGCTGTGGGTCGCGGGCATCGCGTTGATGTGGGCCTACAGCTATCCGCCCCTTCGCTTGTCCTACCGGGGCTACGGCGAGGTCGCCCAAGGCCTGGGGCTCGGCGTCGTGCTCCCCGTGATCGGCTTCTACACCGTGACGGGCTCCTTGGATGCGATGCCTTGGCCGGCCGTCGCGCCCCTGTTCATCCTGGGCTTTGCCGGCAACATCAACACCGCGCTGCCAGATGTGCAACCCGACGCCGCCACCGAAAAACGGACCTGGCCGGTGCGGTTTGGGGCCGCTCGCGCGCGCAAGCACATCCTTCAGTTCCTCGCCGTCGCCACGTTCATGACTCCGTTCGTGCTCTGGGGCATGCCGCAATCCACGTGGTTCGCGGTCGAGATCGGCCCCGCCCTTCTCCTGGTCGTTGGCGCTCTGCTGTGGCGCGACGCAGACAGCGACGACCGTCGTGGCTGCGTCCGGTTCGTGTTCCTCGCCGCGCTCGCCCTCAACGTCTTGATGTTGGGCTGGTGTGCCGCCCTTTGGACCGCCACGGCGGTATGATCTCCGCGATGAGTCGATCGCTCCACGCGTATACGGCCACCGAGCTCAAGGCCCTGCTCGACAACGGCGACGCAACGTCGCGGGAGATCGTCGAGGACCTCCATCGCCGGGCCGACGTTGTCGAGCCCAGGGTCAACGGGTTCGCGCACCAGTTTCGCGACCGAGCCCTCGAGCAGGCCGATCGGCGCGATGCCGATCGCAAGGAGGGCAAGCCACTCGGAGCGCTGCACGGCATCCCGATCTCGGTCAAAGAATCCATCGACACCGTCGGCGTCGCGACGACCTGCGGCATGACGGCCAGGCGAGACGAGCGACCGGTGCACAACGCACTGGTCGTCCGGCTCGCGCTTGCCCAGGGCGCCATCCTCTTGGGCAAAACCAACGTCCCGCAAACGTTGCTTGCTCCATTCGAGTGCACCAACGAGCTGTTCGGCACCACCAACAACCCGTGGAACCTCGGGCGGGGACCCGGCGGAAGCAGTGGAGGCGAAGGAGCGGTCCTCGCCTCGGGTACGAGCGTGCTGGGCATCGGCGCCGATGTCGGCGGCTCCATCCGTTCCCCCGCCGCCCTGTGCGGGGTCTATGGGCTCAAGCCGACGGTGGGCCGCTGGTCCAACCGCGGCTCGCAGGGCTCGATTCCCGGCCAAGACTTCATCCAGCCGCAGGTCGGCCCCATGGGTCGCTCAACCGATGACCTGACGATGTTCATGAAGGCCCTCGATCAGCCCGAGCACTTTGCGAGCGACCGCGGCATCCCGCCGGTCCCCTTCCGCGACCCGCACACGATCGAGCCCACCACCCTCACGGTCGGTTACTACGACGACGACGGCTACCTGACTCCTGCCGCCTCCGTTCAGCGCGCCGTCGAAGAGGCCGCCACCCTCCTTGCCGACGCTGGCGTGCGCATCAAGCGAGTCCGCCCTCCGAACGTGCACGAGAACCTCCAGGTGTTCTTCTCCGCGATGTCGGCAGATGGATTGCACACCCTTCTCAAGGGTCTCGACGGCGAGCCCTTCACTCAGCCGCTGCGCACCGTCGCCATGGCCAGCCGGTCCCCGCGCCACGTCCGTGCCGGGCTCTCCAAGGTCGCCCGCATGATGGGCGAAACCCGGACCGCCGACCTGCTGGATTCCCTCGGTGAGAAGCGGACCCACGAGATGTGGGCGCTCGCCGAGCGCCGAAACCGGATCCGACGAGAGGAGATGGCTTTTTGGGACAGGGAGGGTATCGACGTGCTCATCACTCCAGCACTGGCCACGCCCGCCGCCCCCCACGGGCTCAGTCACGACTTCACGGTCGGTTTCGCCAACCTCTCTCGCTACAATCTCCTCGACCAACCCGGCGGCATCGTCCCGATCTCCCGCGTCCGCGTCGATGAGACCCGCCGCGAGAAGCCAAGGGACCGCGTCGAGAAGCGGGCGGCGGAGATCGAGTCGCAAAGCGTGGGACTTCCTGTGTCCATCCAGGTCGTAGGCCGACCGTGGGAAGAGCCCGAAGTTCTGGCGATGATGCGGCTGCTCGAAGGCCTCGCTCGCCGGCGCGACGGGGACCTGCGGGTACCCGTCGCGCCGTAGCTCGCGATTCGGCGGCGAATGATCTCTACAAAACGTGCAGGTTTTTCGCAGCGCCCGATCGCTCTGGCGGCGCTACCGAGCAGTGTGGCGAGCTTCAAAAACGCCATAGAACATTGATCCCGGCGGCTGGTGGGTCCGAGTGGGAAGGAGCTTGCCGCTGAACGCAGGGTCGCGGAGCCAACAAAAATAGCGGCTCAGATGCCTTGCGGGCCCGGCGGCCTCCGCAACATTGTGGTTCGCCTCCATCGCAACAAGTCGATGGGACCAGGAAAAGACAAGATGGCAAAAGCAAAAAAGGCCGTGGCGAAGAGCTCCTTCGTCGAGAAGAACCTGCAAACCGCGCTTGAAAAACTTGCTGTGGCCACCGCCGCGGTAGACAAGGCGGTCGCCGTGCGCACCGCCGATGCCAAGAAGGACCTGGCCGCCGTCAAGCGCCTGACCAAGCGGAAAGCGATGCTCACCAAGCGCAAGAAGCTCGCCGCCGGCCGCGTGAAGAAGGCCTCCTCGGTCGAGACCCGCGGGGCCCTGCGCACCGTCACCAAAGACCTCGCGACGACCACCAAAGAGCTGACCAAGCTCCGGGCTGCCAAAGCCGCCAACGCCGAAGAGCTCAAGGCGCTCCGCGTGTCGCAGCGGCGCATCAAAGGCTACAACAAGGGCATCGCGCAGACCGACCGCGCGTTGAACAAGTAGTCGACTCAGACGTTTTGGCGAGCGGCCGCCACCGGGAGTGTCGTATCGACGCTCTGCGGCGCGGCCGTTTGTCGTCTGAGGTGCTGGGTGCGCCTCAGTCCCGCAGCTGCCGACGGAGGATCTTTCCGCTGGCCGACTTCGGGATCGCGTCGATGAACTCGACGACAGCCAACTCCTTGTAGGAGACCAGGTTCTCGGCGGCGAACGAGATGACGCTCTGTGCGTCGAGCGACGCGCCGGGCGCGGTGACAATGAAGGCCTTGGGTCGCTCACCGGCTTCGTCGTCGGGGATTCCGATCACCGCCGCATCGACGATGGACTCGTGTTGGAGGAGCCGGGCCTCGAGCTCGGCGGGCGCGACCTGGAACCCGTTGACCTTGATCAGCTCCTTGAGTCGGTCGACGATATAGAAGTGACCGTCCTCGTCCGCGACGGCGACATCTCCGGTGTGCAGCCAACCGTCGTCATCGATGGTGGCCGCGGTCGCGCCCGCGTTGCCGAAGTAGCCGCCGGTGACCTGGGGCCCGCGGGCCCACAGCTCGCCCCGCTCTCCGGGTCCGGCGTCCTCACCCGTTTCGGGGTCGACCAGGCGGATCTGCGTGTTGGGGATGACCGTGCCCACCGAGCCGGCGCGGTAGTTCTTGGTGTCCGTCGTCGTGAGCACCGGTGACGTCTCGGTGAGGCCGTAGCCTTGGCCAATGCCGCAGTCGAGTCGCTTGGCAGCCGCGGACGCGACCTCCTCGGGCAGGGGCGCCGCGCCGGAGTAGATCTGCTTCACGCTGCTCATGTCGTAGTTGTCGACGACGGGCTGTTTTGCGAGGGCGAGCACGATCGGCGGGACGAGAAACAGCCGGGTGATGCGCTGCTCCTGCACCAGCTCCAGCATCTTGACCAAGTCGAAGCGTGGCACGGTGACCACGGTCGCTCCGTGTCCGAGCGCCATGTTCATCAACACCTGCATGCCGTAGATGTGGAAGAACGGAAGCACCGCAAAGCAGACGTCATCCTCGCCAAGGTCGAAGAATGGGCGCGCCTGGCACAGGTTGGCGACCAGGTTTCGGTGCGTGAGCATCACGCCCTTGGGGAACCCCGTGGTGCCTGAAGAGTACGGAAGCGCGACGACATGGGCTGCGTAGTCCACCTCGACCTGCTCGGTCAGCGGCTCGCCCTCGAGCGAAGACAGCGGCGGTGCGTCCCCTTCGTCGAGCAGGTAGATGTGC